>NZ_JAPZSZ010000159.1:0-10984 GCF_027532095.1 Microcystis sp. LE19-195.1E | reverse complement strand
TTGTTGGGTAAGACTTTTAGACCTTTTGTCAATCAAAAAGTACTGGATCTGGGAGTGATCGGGGGGAAATTTAGGCACTTTTTCCCTGAAAATTAGGTAATTGGCCACCTCAAAACTGGTAAAACCCCACACCCCACACCCCACACCCCACACCCCACACCCTACCCCCCGGAAAAACTTTTTGCCGCAAACCCTGTCTAAACTCCTAGCCGATCATCCGGGTGATTTGAAAGGCTTCCGCGATCGGCCCGAGGGCTAATATCGGCAAGAAAGTCAGCGCACCGAGAATTAAAATCACCCCCGCCGTCACGCTGGTAAAGAGTCCGGTATCGGTGCGGAGGGTTCCGGTGGTGGCGGGAACCGGTTGTTTGCGGGACATCCCATCGGCTAACAAGAGCAGGGCAGCGATCGGGATATACCGTCCGGCGAGTAAACTGAAGCAGGCGCTCAGATTCCACCAGAGAGCGGTAATCGTCGGTTTCGCCCCAGCCGCGATCGCAAGCGGCGCGGGTTGGGAATCCCCTAGTCCCTCGAATCCCGACCCGTTATTGGCGGCGGCGGAAGCGTACTCGTAGATAACTTGAGATAATCCGTGAAAGCCGGGGTTACTGATGCCCTGAAAGTCGGGAAAGGCAAGGGCGATCGCTCCGGGGATGAGGATGGCGATCGGGTGAACCAGCAGAATTAAAAAACTCGCTAACACCACTTCCCGTTTCTCGATTTTGCGCCCGAGGAATTCCGGGGTTCGTCCCACCATTAGCCCGGTGACGAATACCGCAAGGATTAGATAGGCAAACAGGTAGGCGGTGCCGGTTCCCTGGCCTCCGAAAACGATTTGCAGGAACAGATTCGAGAGGGTGACGAAGCCGCCGTTCGGCATCAAGGAATCGTGCATGGCGATCACCGCACCGCACATGGTGGCCGTGGTAGTTACCGCGTACAGGGCCGATTGCGCCCAACCGAAGCGTACTTCTTTCCCCTCGAAGTTAACCGCTCGATCGACCCCTAGTAGGGAGTTAACCGCCTGGTTGCCGTTATATTCTCCGATCGCTGTGATGATCGTAAAGCCGATGAAGATACCGAGGGGAATTAAATAGATTAACCGAGCTTGCTTGAGATTATCGGCGAAGACACCGTAGGTATAGATCAGGGAGGTGGGAATCGAGAGAATCGCTACCAACTGCACCAGATTGACGAATCCGTTCGGGTTTTCAAAGGGGTGGGCCGAGTTGCTGGCAAAAAATCCGCCGCCGTTTTCTCCCAATTCCTTAATAATCTCGAAGTGGGCCACTGGACCGCGGGCGATCGCCTGACTGAGGTTGGGGTTTTCTAGCGTCGGCAAGATCGCCGGGCCCGCGAGGGTTTCCGGGACTCCGGCGATGATCAGGGCAATTGCCCCCACCATCGAGATCGGTAAGAGGATACGGGTGATCGCTCGGATCAGATCCACATAGAAATTGCCCAACGGTCGCCCCGTCAGTCCCCGAATAAAGGCGATCCCCACCGCTAGACCGGTTCCGGCCGAGGTGAACATCTGGTAGCCGAGACCCCAGAGCTGACTCCCGTAGCTGAGGGTGGTTTCTCCGGAATAATGCTGTTGGTCGCTGTTGGTGATAAAGGAAATCGTCGTATGTAGGGTGGTGTCCCAAGAAGGGGCGGGGATCCCCGTCGGGTTGAGGGGAAGGACTCCTTGGCCGGCAATCAGGGAAAAAACCAGAATTGCTATTACCGCGTTACTGTAGAGAACGGCGCGGGCGTACTGCCAGCCAGTCATATTCTCTTTCCCTTTCACTCCGACGAAGGTGTAAAGAAGACTCTCGACTCGATCGCACAGTGGGTCGAGTAGGGTTCTCCGTTCCATGAACACCCTAGCCATATACCGCCCGAAAAAGGGGGTGATCGCCACGATTATCAGGATCGTGAGCGCGATTTGAATCCATCCTTGCAACATGGTTCGATCAACTCCAAAAAAAGGCCCGTGGAGGCTCGATCAACGATCAACCGGGACCCTCACGGGTTCGCTGTCTCGAAACCGCTTGCTGAAAACCGAGTTTGTCTAATCATTAGCGATCGTTAACCAATGGATGTCGAGGGATTATTATCGCCTCTGCTGGAACGATTATAGCGATTTGTCGCACCTTGACAATCTATATTTTTTCCGTTCGTTGTCCTATCAGCTTTTACGCACTTATGCAGCAATACCGACAATCAGCAATTATCAGTGACTCTTAAGATGTTAGGTCACAAGTGGCTGAACAAACGGGAATAATTATGCAAACCCCATCGCAATTTGTAATCAGAGATTGCTGATTGACACTCCCGTCGCTAAAAGCCTATCCATTAGTCACATATTTCTTAACATAAAATTTGACAAAAAGAGAAAAGTGTGCAAGATGGCTCAAGGGGGTTCTATGGGGTAAATAATTTGATGAAATAGTTTCCAAGTCTCGCCGATGATATCATGTAAGGGAGCTTCTTTGATTCTTTCTACTGTACTTTTAGCTTGGGCGGCAATTAAATCTGAAGGTTGAAAGTGGGGCGAGGACAATTAACCATCTTTGCCATTACTTTTGACAAATAGTATTAATTATCATCAAAAAAAATATCGAGGGCGACTTCTGTAAAACTTAACTAAAAAAGCCTATTTCCTTGACTTTCAAATAATTTTTCAGCCAGACTCACCGACCGATTCTATTTCTGAGCAGAGATTTACAACATTTCTTATAGGAATAAATTATAAACTAATGGGTTATTATCCTCTGAATAATAGCTGCTAACTCCTGAAAAGGAAGACTCTGTACCTAGCCATTAAAATAACTGCTATCCCACCTTTCAGAATATGGTTCCGTGGGAATATTTTCTTCATCTTCCACTTCTGTCTGCGCTACATAATAAAATTTTAGTTCATGCAGTATATCGGTGATCGCTCTTTCTACAGCAATTTTTATTCTTAATCTTCGGGTGTGATAATCGTGATATTTTTCCCCCAAAGTTTTGAAACTGCGGGGCAGAATTTGGATAGCATTATTCATGACTCGATCGATTTTAATCTCCGAGAGATATTGGCGAAAGGAAGCAGGTAAATTCCTTAACTGTTCCCGCACTTCTGCTATCACTAATTGCTCAACAAAATTGAGAGAAGGTTGGTTCATGAAACGATTTTTTAGTGATCAAAAACTGACTCCATGTTAATACCGCTCGATAAATAATAGCGTGATATTATGCCGTTGCGATGGTGATTTAAATCACTGTTTAATCCAAGCTGATGGCCAAATACCGCCAATTTCGAGACCAGCTAGACCACTAGAGCTATTTATAATGTTTTTACCGCGACTATCAGCCAATTTTATCGATAATTTACCTTTGAGGGTATCTTGACAAGCAAAACAGAGACCTTTTTCTGTGGGTACACGCACGCGATCGGGAGGATGATCACTGATGCCGATTAAGACAATGGTATAATTCTCGTTGGTTGCCCTCATTTCCCAGTATCCCCAGGGTTGCACTGTCCAACTTAGTTGAGAATTCCAGATATCAAACTTATAAAAGCGATTTTGCCAGTGAATACCGATAATTCCCACCGATTCCGTCCAGTGGAGAACTTTCCGGGTAGAACCCACTGCGGTTAAGGTTAAATCGGGATTTTCAGGGAAAGCATTACAATTAATCCAAAACCACTTTTCGGGGAAAGAATAACCCCAATTTTTCTCGCTATAAAAAGGTACATTCTCAAATTGGTAATTTTTTCCCCCATAGGTAATCATTCCCGTTGCTAAACCATGAGCAGTTAAAATCTGCCAACCCGGGTCAAAAATCGGTAAATAAGATAATATTCCTGCTGTTGCTTGGGGTAAACGCTTGTTATCTCCCCAACTGTACCTAGTTTCAACGCGATAATCCCATTGACAGATTTCTCCAGTGACGGGATCATAAATTCGTCCTTGCTGCTGGTTTGCCGTTGCTTGATAACCCTCTTGAACAGACTCAAAAAAAGCTGACGGAGAAAGCAGACGGGGACGGATTTTTAAGTTAGTTTTTCCCCAATGGATAATGGCTAATTCCTGACGACTTGCCCAAAATTTATCCGTATCGGGAAAAGTGCGACAAAGATAATTAGATTCTATGGCTAAAATTTGTACCGCTCCACCGCTATTGACTTGACCGCCGCTTGGGTCTTGAATAGAATACATAAAGGCGAATCCGTCGGCTAATTGCGGAATCATGACTCGGAAGTACCAACCTTCAAAAAATCGAGGAGTGATACCATCCCAATGGTAGCCAGAATGAGGGGGTTGTGAAGACATCTATGGGTTTATCTTTAGGTATTGATTTTGGCACATCGGGAGCGCGAGCGATTGCTATTGATTCTAGCAAAAATATCGTCGCTGAGGTTCATTATCCCTTCACTAATGCCAATTTTCAGGATTGGCAAAAGGCCCTATTTTATTTATTGGATAATCTAGGGGATTCGGTGCGTTCAGAACTTAAATCGATCGCAATTAATGGTACTTCCTCGACGGTGTTATTATGTGATAATTGGGGGAATCCTCTTTCTCAGGCAATATTATACAATGACGGGCGAGGAATTGCCTTTTTAGAAGCAATTAAAGCTATAGCACCCCCTCACCATCCCGTGATTATTGCTACCTCCAGTTTAGCTAAATTACTTTGGTGGAGTGAACAAGAAATTTTTTCGCAAGCGCGTTATTTTCTCTCGCAAGCGGATTGGTTAGCATTTCTGCTGCACGGTAAACTGGGAATTAGTGATTATCACAATGCCTTAAAGTTAGGTTATGATCTCGAAAATCTCTGTTATCCCGATTGGTTAGAGAATTTACCGATGTTTAATTTATTACCGCAAATTTTTGCCCCGGGTACAGCGATCGATACTATTAAACCAGATTTAGTGACTCGTTTTGCTATCCCGAAAGATTGTTTAATTTATACGGGAACCACCGACAGCATAGCGGCATTTTTAGCCAGTGGTGCTAATTCTTTAGGGGATGCAGTGACATCTTTAGGTTCAACTTTAGTCTTAAAATTATTAAGTAGCCAGAAAGTTGATGATAGTAACTATGGCATCTATAGTCATCGTTTAGGAAATTTGTGGTTAACTGGTGGGGCATCTAATACGGGAGGAGCAGTGCTAAAGAAGTTTTTTTCTGATCAAGAATTGAGAAATTATAGTTTAGCAATAGATGGACAAAAAGAAAGTAATTTAGATTATTATCCTCTACTAAAAGCGGGTGAGCGCTTTCCAATTAATGATCCTTTTTTACCCGCAAAACTGACTCCCCGGCCCGATAATACTCGAGAATTTTTGCATGGTTTACTGGAAAGTATTGCCCGCATTGAAGCTTTAGGTTATCAGCGTTTACAGGAATTGGGAGCCAATAAATTAGAGCGAGTTTATAGTGCCGGTGGTGGGGCAAAAAATTCGACTTGGAGAATAATTCGTCAGCGTCATTTAGGGGTTCCCGTGCTTTTGTCTAAACAGGAGCAAGCGGCCTATGGTACTGCCCTATTAGCACAGCAATCGGTTACGCTGTTGAAATAGTCTCATAAGTAGGGTTTGCGGCAAAAAGTTTGTTGGTGGGGTTAGGAGTCGGTCGTCAGTATTCAGGAGTCAGGAGTCAGGAGATAGGAGTCAGGAGACAGGAGATTATTTTATTTATTCTCCCCACACCCTACACCCTACACCCTACACCCTACACCCTTCGTTAATTAACCGTAATAGGGTGGCTCATTACCCGGTTTCCATTTGATATTACAGCCTAAACTGGGTTTTTGCTCCGTCGGCACTGGTTGACCGGTTAAAACCTTGTCAATAGCGGCGCGGAGATCTTTGCCTGTCACCGGTATTCCATTACTAGGACGACTATCATCCAACTGACCGCGATAGACTAGGCTGCGCTGACTATCAAAGAGGAAAAAATCGGGAGTACAGGCTGCCGTGTAAGCTTTCGCCACTTCTTGGCTTTCGTCATAGCATAAATTGAATTTAAAGTCAAGGGTTATCGCCATTTTTTTCAAATTTTCGGGCGAATCATCAGGATATTTCTCCACGTCATTAGAACTAATTGCGAGGATGCCCAGATTGGTATTAGCATAATCGCGACCTAGACGGGTAAGTTCTTCTTGAATGTGTTTAACAAAGGGACAATGTTCACAGAGGAAGATGACTAACAGAGCGGTTTTAGCCGCAAAGCTGTCCAGAGAGATAGTTTCACCCGAAACCACATCGGGTAAGGCAAAACTGGGAGCTTTTGTCCCCAGATCTAACATTGTGGACTCGGTGCGTGCCATAAAGTTTCTACTCTTTTCTATAGGGAGGACTGAGATTTTTATAGCATTTCACGCTTCATCGCGCAAATTTAAGGCCTTAACCAGCATCAGTAAACAGTAAACAGTGAACTGATAAGCCATTGACCTATCTAAATTACTGGTTAGAGCTGCAGTAGTCATGGTTCGCAGTGTCCGCCAATTATGGAATAAAACTACTACATAAATTCGCTTCTTCATCAGTAGTTTAGCAGCGGATGCCCAAAAACAGGCCGAGGTGATTCGCAGACATTGGAGTATTGAAAATAGTCTCCATTGGGTACTCGATGTTACATTTAGTGAAGATGCCAGTGGGATTCGTCTGGGGTATGGAGCGGAAACACCTTTGTAACCCCTAAATCAGGTTTTATGTCAAGCTATTTTGAAAGCCTTGCTAGAAACCAGTTTTAGGGACAAGTATAATTACTCACTTGCATAAATGAGATGCTCCAGGCAAACTGGCAAACTGGCAAATGGCAAACTTACTGGAAAAATCAAATTATGGGAACTTTGCAAGCAAAAAACCACATCCTCAAACCTGTATTCATCATCATATCAGGATTAGCGATTACTCAAACTATCGGCTGTACAACTTTCAATAGCTATCATCCGAAAAATCAAGTAAACGCCCAAACACCTGCAAAACCAGCACCCCAAGAAATTATACAAACTGGAGAAGTGCGCCCTTTACCCGGTAGTTTAGATAAAATACCTGTTTTTAATAGCAACAGTCCAGAATGGATCAAAAATGAAGGTATTCTACTTTCTACTTTTACCCCTAATAACAAAAAAGTTCCAGCCGCACATTTAAACTTTCCCATTCAAGGCAGATTTGATTTATTTGCTCATCATTATACCCACAATCCCAAGGATTTACAAACCTTATATATAGGAGTAATTTTACATAATCCCAGTAAAAAACCTATCACTATTAACATTTTACAAGGTGCGAGTTATTTAATGACAGAAGCACCGTTTGTCACCTGGCAACCCTACATAGAAAATAACGATGGTAAAGCATTTTCTGGACCAGGTGCAAGAGCAGTAGCGGATGTTTTGCGGGGAGTACGTCAAAAAGAATTTCCAGCAAGAATAGTCATTGCTGCTGGGGGAAGTCAAATGTTATTAAACCATCCTATCCCAGTCAGAAATTTAGAAAAACCTGTCAATGGGAGATCCAGTTTTTTCCGATTAAATAGCAGTGGTAAAATTTATGCAGCGAGTTTAGCCATGTTTGCGAAAAAAAATGCTGATGGTAGCGAGCGCGCACCCACATTAAAAGAATGGCAAGACTTATTAAATAACGGTAACTTTGCAGGACCAAGAGATAAAACCCCCACACCCCCAGATGCAAAAGGAGGTCAATTAATTTACAGCAGAGTCGCAGGTATATCCGAAGGTGCAACATGGAAAGCAAACCTCACAGACAACACCAAAACCCAAACCCTGACTATTCCCGAACCAGGTAAAACTATTTCTTATCCCATAGCCACCTTACGGGGTGGAAGGTTAGGAACAGAACAAAGCCAAACCGCAAAAATGCTAGTGCGGTATCCTGATACTGCTTACGAAGCACATGGTAACTATGGGGTAGAATATCAACTCAACATACCTTTAACTAATAACACTAATAAAAATCAGACAGTTAGCATCACTTTAGAAACTCCATTAAAAGAAGATAGACTATCTGAAAAAGGAATTAAATTTAGAAAACCATCATTAGACTTTCCCTTTTTCCGTGGTACAGTGCGTTTAAAATATAGCGATGATCAAGGTAAACAACAAACCAGTTATGTACATTTATGGCATAGAACAGGGCAGGTTTTAGAGCCTTTATTAAAACTAGATTTAAAACCAGGAACTCAAAGAAAAGTACAATTAGATGTTATTTATCCACCTGATTCTACACCGCCGCAGGTGGTTACAATTAAGACTTTGGAAAATTAAAATAAATTGCAACAGACAAAAATCACTGACTGCCTTGTCTGTTACGGCGAACTGACAGGAGTTAATCTGAGAGGAAGCAAAAAAAAGGGCGTTGCTGAATCAAGGTATGAATGACAATCTTGCACCCATCCAAAAGTTAGTTTGGGTCTAGGTTTTAAAAATCCCACAAAAGAAGATTCATATCTCAAATCAGCAACGCCGGTTGAATGGTACTCAACCCCTCTTTCTTTCCCTCCCCGTTTATCTTGACTCTAATCTCGGAATTTAGCAACAGTTTTCTTGCCTTAAATCCCGGAATTAACCTACTGAAACTGATCTGCCCAATTTTCGATCACACGCTGACTTTCGCGAGCAATAACTAAAGCGTTATCGGGGACATTTTTAGTGATAGTTGAACCGGCAGCCACGGTGACATTTTTTCCTAATTTTAAAGGAGCCACTAAAACACTATTTGCCCCAGTTTTTGTGCCACTGCCGATCATAGTTTGATGTTTTTTCACGCCATCGTAATTAGCAGTAATTGTTCCCGCGCCAACGTTAACTTTTTCCCCTAAAGTGGCATCTCCCAGATAGGATAAATGGGCAATATTGGTTTTATTGCCGATGTCACTTTTTTTAATTTCAACAAAATTACCGACTCGACAATTAGCCCCAATTTTCGCTTCTCCGCGCAAATGAGCATAGGGACCGATACGACAACCAGAATCCACCTGACTATCAGAAATAACCGAAAATAAGACCGTTACATCGCTGCCTATGCGACTATTTTCGATTAAACTCCCCGGACCTATACGACAACCAGAAGCGATTATCGTCTCACCGCGCAGATGGGTTTGGGGTTCGATAATCACATCGGGACTGAGGGTGACAGTATCCTCAATGGTGACACTATCGGGGTCAATTATGGTGACTCCAGCGGCCATCCAATCATCTTTGACTCTAGTTTGTAGGATATCATAGGCGGCGGCCAATTGTTTGCGATCGTTAATGCCGCTAATTTCTAAAAAGTCCTCCACATCCACGGCCATGACGGGATCGAGAAAATTGACCACATCCGTGAGATAATACTCACCTTGATCGTTATTGGGGGTTAAATTAGGCAGTATAGCCGCTAATCTTGACCAATTAAAGCAGTATATGCCTCCATTAATCCGGTGGTTTTGTCGTTGGGCATCGGTACAGTCTCTTTCTTCCACAATCTGCTTAACGAGATTATTGCCATCACAAAAAACTCGACCGTAACCTTTCGGGTTAGGGAGGTTAGCAGTTAAGAGGGTGGCAGCGTTACCATGGTCTTGATGAATCTGGAGAAGATTTTGCAAGGTTTCGGGACGCAATAGGGGAACATCGCCATTTAAGACCAACAAATCCCCCTGAAAGTCCTCTAAATGGGGGATTAACTGCTGAATAGCATGGCCAGTGCCTAACTGTTCCTTTTGTTCAACAAATTCGATATCATCGAGATGCTGTAGAGTATTTCGCACCTGTTGCCCTTGATAACCGATAATCACCAGTTTTCGCTGGGGATGTAAGGATTCGCTGACATTAAGCACCCGTTCCACTAGCGAGCGACTGCCGAGGGGATGTAAAACTTTCGGAAGACTGGACTTCATTCGGGTTCCCTTACCCGCCGCTAAAATTGCTACCGCTACCATGGTCATGCTTGCCAATATCGTTCGCGACTGAGTATATCGCACTCCGATCCCCTTGGTTGCAAGAATTTTTCCCCTCTTTCATCCTGTGCCAGTTGAGAAACTACCATAAAAAGGTTTTCTTTAAGACATTGTTAAGGTACTATATACAAATTGAAACAATTGAACATAATTAGCACTCTATAGATACCGCTATGACAACTGTACTAACTAAGGAATCCTCCGCCATGAAACAGATTCGCACCACCTACCAAGCTGACCAACAGGTGAAATACCTGCATCTAGAAGCGGAAATCGAGGTACTGCTGCAACAACTGCAAAACCTCAAGCGCAAAAACCAAGAGAATCAAAACCTAAATTAAAGAAAATTTCCCGGTTCTTCGTTACCTGGTATGGTTCGATAGGGGGGCATAAATCGACTAAATCCTTATCTGGCAAGAGACTTAATTGATTAGTTCGCTCTAGATCAAAAATAATTGACAAAAATCGCCAAATGCCTTTCTATATAAGGGTTCCATCCCTTATAACCCCCGTCCATTGCATAACAAAAACCGAAGAACCAATTTCCCTAAGAATTCTCAAATCCCACCCTCTTACTAGCGAGAAGGTGGGAAAATGTTTTTTGAGAATTCCAGATAGGTGTAGATTATTGACATCCTCGCCGCCGTAAAACGGACGGTGATTCCCAAACCTCACGATTTAGGTTTCTGCTTCTTTCCCTTGCGGGGTTCCGCACCTGCCTTAACAGATTCACTCTGTTCTGGTCTTATGGTCGCTCTACAGACTGACACCGCAAGCCCTGCGGCCAAAATATTTTTACTAGCGTTAACATCTCGGTCATGGTGAGTCCCACAGTCTGGACAGTCCCATTCTCGAACATTTAACGGCATTTTTTCAGCAATATACCCGCAATTACTACATCTTTTAGAGCTAGGAAACCATCTATCTATTTCGATGTAATTTCTCCCATACCAACGGCATTTATAGGCTAATTGTCGGGTGATTTCTCCCCAGCTTACATCAGATATTGCCTGAGATAATTTCGGGTTTTTGACCATATTCTT
>NZ_JAPZSZ010000127.1:0-22616 GCF_027532095.1 Microcystis sp. LE19-195.1E | reverse complement strand
GAGAAAAAAACGGAATCAAGAGAACCTCCCTGTGCATAGTTTTCGGACTTTGTTGGAAGACTTGGGGACAATTTGCTTGAATACAGTGGAATGTACGATTAGGGAGGGAAGTTATCGTTTTTCTAAGATAACTCGACCGACCCAACTGCAACAAAAAGCGTTAGATTTATTGGGAGTTTCCCTGATTTGTACCCAGTAACGGGGCGGCGGAAATTCTTTTAATCCCTTCTACAGCACAGGTTATGGCTTTTTGTCAACGGGGAAGTCCAGGAATAAATCTAAAAACCTTGTTGGATAGGGTTTTTAGACTTGTTTTCCCTCAAAAAGTGCCGACCTTTGGAGTGATTGGGGGGAAAATTCAGGTAAGTACCTAAGCAAAATTAATTACACATTTCGATAAAGCTTTTGCCTCTTGCCTATTGCCTCTTGCCTGTCTTCACTAGGAAATTTATTTTGCATGACTACTTACTTTTTCCCTGAAAATTAGGTAATTGACCCCCTGAAAATGGGTAAAACCCCACACCCCACACCCCACACCCCACACCCTGCCCCCAGGAAAAGCTTTTTGCCGCAAACCCTACTTAGGGTTTTTTTCGGGGAATTCCTCGCAAGGCTAAAACATCATCGAGGGTGGAACAATAGTTTTTTAAACCAAAATCGGCAGCAGTATAGGTTTTAACGTGGGTGAAGTGGCGATAATTCATGGCAAAGCGGTCCCATGGTTCCATCTGCAAGTTAAAAACTTTGATAAAAAAGTTAGCAATGGTTAAAGATAAAGGAATGCGAAAATAGATTTTTTTGTTTAAATAAGTACAGATTTCCTCCACTGCTTGGTTAGCTGTTGTGCGTTGATTGCCTAGGACAATTTTGCTTTCTGGTGCGGGATTTTCGATTAAATAATTCACCACTTGAGCTATATCTTTGGCATGGATAAAATGAAAACTGCCATCAGCTTGAAACCAACGCACTAAACCGATATATTTCAACACATCCGGTAAACCCCCATAGATATGAGAATAGGGTTTATTTTCGTCACCACCTAAGACAAAAGTGGGGTATAAAGTGATAATTTTATTGGCAATTTCTAGGTGAGCAAATTTACTATAACAAATATATTTAGTGCGGATATAATTAGTTCCTATTTCCCCAGCTTCGGGCAAAGGTTGATTATTTTGATTGAGAATGCTGGCGGTAGAAAAGTAGAGGACTTTCTCGCAGATTTGAGCATCTAAATAACTAATTAATTCTAGGGTTTTTACCACATTAATCTGATAACTTTCCTCCTCTCCTCCCCAACTGGTAGCGATTAAAACCGCTATATTGATTGTTTTTAAAAGATCGGCATATACCCCAATATTTTCCATATCGCCTAAAAGTATATGAACATTTGATCGCCCTTGGTAAGTAAATTTTAACTTCTCTGGATTACGCACTAAAAAATATACTTCATAGTCGGGATTTTCCAGTAAAATCTCAGCGATATAATGCCCAATACAGCCACTCACACCCGTTAGAAATATTTTTTTCATTATTTTAATTGATCCGGCAGAATTTAGGGGACAGTTTGAAAGTAAAAAGTAAAAATGGTGTTGGGGTTTTAGGGTTTTAGGGTTTTAGGGTTTTAGTTGAATTCCCCCATTTCCCCATTCCCCCATTCCCCCATTTCCCCATCCCCTGTTCCCTGTTCCCTAGTCCTGATAACTAAATTGTTTAGCGGTTTCAAAGAAGAAACGCACGTTATCTTCAGGAGTTCCCACCAAAACACCATGACCTAAATTAAGAATATGACCTTGATTACCTGCTTTACGAATAGTATCAATAATCCGCTCGCGAATAAAAGACTGGGAACCGAATAAAACCCCCGGATCGATATTACCTTGAACCATCATCGATTTACCTAAACGCTGTCTCGCTTCGGCCAGATCCACGGTCCAATCGACGCTAATAATATCAACCCCCGATTTACCCATTCTTTCCAAAACGCCGGCGCTGCCACTAATGTAGAGAATTAACGGTGTATCGGGATGGGTTTCTTTCACCAAACGAACTACTTTTTGTTGATAGGGTAAGGCAAAAACATCGTAATCTTGGGGAGTTAATTGACCCGCCCAAGAGTCGAACATTTGTACCACTTGCGCCCCACAATCGATTTGATAACGGACATAGGTGGCAATCATATCCGCTAATTTATCTAAAAATTGGTGCAGTACCGAGGGTTCCGAAAAAGCCATCCCTTTAATCACAGAATAACTTTTAGAACCTTTCCCTTCCACTGCGTATGCTGCTAAAGTCCAAGGCGCTCCGACAAAACCGAGGACAGTGGATTTGTTTCCCACCTCTTGACGTAGGGTTTTTAAAATCGTTTTGATAAAAGGTAAAGACTGATCGGGATCGAGGGGATTAAGTTGGTCCACCTGCGCTTGAGTACGAATGGGAGAATCGATAATCGGCCCCTTACTTTCGATAATATCAAAGGGAATACCGATTCCCGCCAGGGGAGTGAGGATATCGGAGAACATGATCACCCCATCTGGTTGAAAAGCGCGCCAGGGTTGCAGGGAGATTTCGATTGCTAAATCGGCATTTTCCGATCTTTCCCGAAAACTGGGGTATTTATCCCGCAATTCCCGATAAATCTGCATATAACGTCCTGCTTGTCTCATCATCCACACGGGAGGACGGGGTAAGATTTCTCCTTTGGCAGCGCGTAATAAATAAGGTATTTCAGGGGAGTCAGTCATATCAGGATGATTATTCTATTGCCTTTTCTACGGTATCATCCCCCGTACAGCTAATTTTTCTAGTTTTTCCTTAAGAATTGTTAACGAAAATTATCTCCCTTTGCATTGAAACTGGGTACTGGAAATTGTAGTACAATCTTTTGGGTTGAGACAGGGTGTAGAGTGTAGGCTATAGGGATAAGTTGATAAAATCTATGGCGGATTCAAAAATTCAATCTTACCGAGATTTAAGAGTTTGGCAGGAGGCCGTAAATTTAGCTGAAAGTTGCTATCGTCTCACTAAAACTTTTCCCAAAGAAGAGCTTTATGGGATGACAACACAGATTCGCCGAGCTTCGGTGTCAATAGCAGCGAATATTGCCGAGGGGTATGGACGCAAAACCAGGGGAGAATACATCCAATTTTTGTACATAGCTCAAGGTTCTCTCAAAGAGTTGGAGACTCATTGGTTAATCTCTCAAAGAGTTGAACTAGCTTCCCCTCAGAGCGTCAATCCTATTCTTAATCAATGTGAATCAGTAGGCCGACTCCTGCTAACTTTGATTCGCGCTCTTGAAAATAAATAACCCCCACACCCTACACCCCACACCCCACACCCCACACCCTACACCCCACACCCCACACCCTACACCCCACACCCTACACCCCACTCCCCACCCTGGGATGAACTCGACGCAATCGTAAAGCATTCGTCACCACGGAAAGGGAACTTAAAGCCATGGCAGCACCGGCAATAATCGGATTGAGCAGAAAAGGATAGAGGACTCCGGCAGCGATGGGAATGGCAATCAGGTTATAAATAAAAGCAAAAAAGAGATTTTCTTTGATGTTTCGCATTGTTGCCCGACTTAACTCAATAGCAGTCACAATTCCCTGTAAATCTCCCGAAATTAAGGTTATATCGCTTGCAGCAATCGCTACATCGGTCCCCGTGCCAATGGCAATACCTAAGTCCGCTTGCGCCAATGCGATCGCATCATTGATGCCATCTCCAACCATGGCGACTATTTTCCCTTTTTTCTGCAAATATTCGATTTTTTCGGCTTTTTGTTGGGGACGGAGTGCGGCAAAAAAGCGCCGGATACCCAACTCGCTGGCGATCGCTTCTGCGGTTTCGAGGTTGTCCCCCGTCATCATCATCACCTCTAAGCCCATTTTTTTGAGCTTGGCGACCACTGAAGAAGAAAAAGGTTTTAAAACGTCGGAAATGGCGAGCAACCCCTCTAAATGCCCGTTAACCGCTATCCAAGCCACGGTTTTTTTCTGCCATTCCCAATCGTGGGCGACTTTTTTAAGAACTTTTGTTTCAACCCCTTGACGTTCTAACCATTGTTGTGTACCAATTTGCACTAAATCCGACCCGACTTTTCCCTGCACTCCTGCCCCAGTTATTGAGTCAAATTCGGTTACTTCTAGGGTTTTAATGGCGTTTAACCGCCCATATTTAACTATTGCTTCTCCTAACGGGTGTTCAGAATGATTCTCCACCGACACGACTAACTGCAGCAGCGATAATTCCCGTCCATCCCTCACCCCTTCGCGAGTCAAGAAGTCCGTCACCGTTGGTTTACCTTGGGTGAGAGTTCCGGTTTTATCTAGAACAATAGTAGTAATGCCCTGGGCTAATTCTAAACTTTCGGCATTTTTAATTAAAATTCCCTGTTTTGCTCCCTGTCCTGTTCCCACCATAATCGAGGTGGGTGTAGCTAATCCTAGCGCACAGGGACAGGCGATAATTAAGACTTCCACCATTGTAATCAAAGCGAGGGTGAGATTACCCGTGCGGAGAATCCAAAATAAGAAAGTTATTACAGCAATAATCATCACCACCGGCACAAAATAAGCAGTCACTCGATCGACTAATCTTTGTATAGGTGCTTTTGATGCTTGCGCGGTTTGCACTAATCGGACAATCTGAGCTAAAACCGTATCTTTTCCCACCCGTAACGCTTGCATTTGTAGGCTACCAGTTTTATTAATTGTCGCCCCGATTACCTGTTGATTGACGGTTTTTCGCACGGGTAAACTTTCCCCTGTCACCATCGATTCATCAATGCTAGAACTGCCTTGGATAATTATGCCATCGACGGGAATTTTTTCTCCCGGACGCACTAAAATTATATCTCCTACTTTTACCTCTTCGATCGGTAGATCTAGCGTCTGTTCTTCCCTAATCACCCTAGCAGTTTTTGCCTGTAATCTCATTAATTGTTTAATAGCGGCGGCTGTTTCTTTTCTGGCACGTTTTTCGAGGAAACGACCGAGTAAAATCAGAGTAATGACGATAGCTGATGCTTCGTAATAGACATGGGAATCAAACCCCTGTTTTTCGATAAAATCGCTCCCGAAGGTTGAAAACAAGGAATAAAAATAGGCGGCACTGGTTCCCAAAACTACTAAAGTGTCCATGGTGGCAGTGCGATTTTTAAAGGCTTTCCAAGCATTTTTATAAAAACTTTGACCACACCAAAATTGGACGGGAGTAGCGAGAATTAATTGGAATAAGGGAGCGTGTAACCAGTGGGGAATAAAAGATAGAGATAAACCCGTCATCATCGGCAAAGAACCGATAAAAAGTATAATGCTAATAACAATAGCGATCGATAGTTTGGTGAGAAGTTCTTTTTCTGGCCTGGATTCGAGATTAATTTCCGTTATCGGTGTAGCTTGGAAACCGGCATCCCTAACTTTTGCTTGAATAGTGTTAAGATCGGTACGCTTGGGATCATAGTCCACATCCACCTGTTCCATGCCAAAATTAACTTGACATCGAATCACTCCGGGGATAGATTTAATTATCCGTTCGATCGAATTAGCACAACCAGCGCAACTCATCCCGGCGAGTTTGAGAGTTTGATGGGTCATAATGTTAATAGCAGCGGAAGTCAGCAAGAAAATCCCCTGCAGCAGAGTTATATCTTTAGGATAAAATATTACCCCAGCTGCAGGGTCAAGAATCCTTTGTTAATTTTTCTGAATAGATATGAAGAAATGTCAAAAAGAGTGTCTGTATTTTCCTAACACACCCTTAGTTTTTATGGACAAATTTCAATTAGGGCTTGCTGAATAAATCTAAAAACCTTGTTGGGTAAGACTTTTAGACTTTTTGTCAATCAAAAAGTACCGGATATGCGAGTGATCGGGGGGAAAATTCCTGGACTTTTTCCCTGAAAATTAGGTAATTGACCCCCTCAAAATCGGTAAAACCCTACACCCCACACCCCACACCCCACACCCTGCCCCCAGGAAAAACTTTTTGCCGCAAACCCTAATTAACCCCACTCTGTTGCGTATCTTGACCCTGCAAAGCATCGGCAGCGGAAACACCATCACCCTGAAAACCAAAATACCATAAAGCAGCGGCAGCTTCAGCGCGATTTACCGGTCTTTTTGGCTGAAATAGGGTAGTAAAACCAAAAACTCGCCGAATATTAGCTTGTTCAGCATTTTGAAAATCGGCATAAAGAGCGCGCACCAGCTGCGGGTTAATTTTATTAGTATCCTGAAAACCCCAAGTATTTTTAATCGTATCAAGATTGGCGCTCGGTAAAGCTTTTCTGATATCTAATGGCACTTTCCACGCGATTAAATCTTCCCGGGTTAAAGGAGCATTGGGACGGAATAAAAGGGCGCTACTATCTCCCGTTAAAGGAGAGGGAATTAACCCCGCTTCCGCTAATCCTTGAATATAAATATAATCGGGATCGTTATTTTTAACATCACTAAAAGCTGGGGAACTATTGGGAGTAGCTAAACGGATTTGTTTACCCGCTACATTGGCATAAATGGCATTATTAGCCTGTAACAACCAGCGAGCAAATTCTCGGCGAGTTATGGTATTATTAGGGTTAAACTGATTGTTATTACCTGTTAATACTCCTAATCTAGCTAAGTCTTGAATGTGGCTTTTTAAGGGATTAGGTAAGGATTCGAGATCGTTAAAACTGGTGGGATTGAGATTGGGTAAGGGGGAAGAAATAGGGGAGGGACTAGGGGAAGCAATCGGGGTTCCCGTTGGACGATAATCGAGGCTATATTCCGTATTGGGAGAAGTGGCAGTTATGGTGATAGTTAATTCTAAATTATCTCGACGGGCTGTCAAGGTACTATTGACTCCTTCCCCAGAAAAGGGAGTGATAATTTCCCAATTATTATTAACTAATTCCTGTTGATAAAAAGCCTCGATCGCATTGCTGGGATCGTTGGATTGCCAACGGGTTTGTCCACCAGTATTATCAGGATTTGTCTGCACTGATAATAATTCTGATTGACTATATCGAGGAATTTCTGCGGGAAAATTTGCGGGTAATTGCTGGTTATTAGGAGAGTTTTCTGGTATGGGATTTGTTTGTAGATTAGGATCGGCAGCCAGACGATTTTCTAGGGCAGGATTGCCACTACAGGCTCCTAAAATACCCAGCAGGGTGATCATTGTACTGTAGCGAATAAACTTACTCACGGTCTTTACCAATATTGTTTCCTTAGCTTTATCCTAGCCTATTTACTCAGGTTTTTGACTAGGGAAAATTCGGTGCCACCATTGACGTAATTTCCCCAGCAGAAATCCTCCTAACCCTTTTGTGTATTTTTCAAATTTGTAGTAAAATAAAATGTCGATTATATCCTGAGTGGAAAGATACTTGAGATAGGATACTCCTTGATCGATACGCACATCACTATATTCTAAATAAACTTTGCGACTGAGGCGATCGGATAAATTCCATTTTGGTTGAAAATATTCTTGCATCCTCTGTTCATACGCGGCAAAACTACTCGATTTTCCCTGTAAATATTCTTCTATGTATTGACAGGCAATTTCCGCTCCTTTCATCGCGTGTCTAATTCCCTCTCCTCCTAAAGCATTGATAGTTGAAACTGCATCACCTATGGCGATAATATTTGGTTGTTTATAGTAAATATCTTGCAATCCACAGGAATATTCTACGATGGAACCGTGTTGATCTAGTAAATCGTAATTATCTAACTTCATGTAGTTTTTTATTATCTCGATAATATAACTTTTTAAAGGCTTAACTTCATCAATATAAGGATGTTCTCCCTCTAACCAAGCGGCTCCTATTTTTAATTGCTGATTATCCATAGGAAAAATCCAGCCATAACCTTTAGGACTCCATTTATGACCGAGAAAAAACACTAAATTATCTTGATATTTTTGATAATCTCCTTCTGGCACAGTAATTAAATATTCAATGCCCACTGCTTTTAGAAAATCAGGTTTTTCTCGTCTGTGTTTATACATAACTGCTCTAGCGTATCCCGTGGCATCAACCAATAAACGAGTAGTAACTGTCTCGATTTCCTCGCCTTTTGATTTCAAGAAAACAGTTAGCTGATCCTCCATCTGTTGATATTTCAGATAACGACAACCTAAACGAACTTCTCCCCCCCAACGCAGCACTTCTGCGGCTAAAAACTCTCGCAATTTGGCAAAATCAAAAACTACCCCTAAAGGTTGCGGTGATGACCAAAAATGATGTATGCTGGTGGAGATGATTTCGATATTTTTCCAAAACCTAGCCACCACGGTTTCGGGGAGATTGAATTGTTCTAAAATTTCTAGGGGAGAAGCGGCACTAGAAAAATTATTATCTTGCCAACTAGAATGTTGTTCCACCAAAAGAACACGATAACCTTTTTCACTTAATAATCTACCACAGTGACCTCCCGCCGGTCCGCCCCCAATAATTACGACATCATAATCCATGATTTACTCCCTCGCCTAATCTTGCTAACTTGCTTTTATTTTACCCTAAATCGCCCTCTGTTAAACCCCAAACTTATGAAGCTGTTGTGCATCTAAATTTGATACTCTTTTTAAACTGTTCCCCATTCCCTCATCAAAAGGCCGACTAGCTTATGACATTTTTCTTATTATTAGTTACTTTCCTATCGCTGATAATTTGGTTATATTTAATCTTAGCCAGGGGACAATTTTGGCTATCTAACCAAAAAATTAATCCTGTCACTTCTCCCTTAACAAATTATCCCAAAGTCTCGGCAATTATCCCCGCACGAAACGAAGCCGACGTTTTACCTATCAGTTTAGCTTCCCTCTTTAACCAAGATTATCAAGGGGAATTTTCGATTATTTTAATTGACGATCAAAGCAGTGATGGCACGGGAAAAGTTGCCCAAAAAATTGCCGATAAATATCATAAATCTGGACAAATAACTATTATTTCTGGACAGCCTTTAGAGATAGGATGGACGGGTAAATTATGGGCAATGAAACAGGGAATAAAAGAGGCTACCGAGAAATTCGCTCCCGATTATTTTCTCTTCACCGATGCTGATATTGCCCACGCACCGGATAATTTAACCCAATTAGTTACTAAAGCAGTACAGGAAAAACAAGCTTTAGTTTCCCTGATGGTGTTGCTACGCTGTGACAGTTTTTGGGAAAGATTTCTTATTCCTGCCTTTGTTTTTTTCTTCGAGAAACTCTATCCTTTTCCCCTAGTTAATAATCCTAATTCCCCGATAGCAGCCGCCGCTGGGGGTTGCATTTTAATTCGCCGAGATATCCTAGAAAAAATTGGCGGTATTGAGATTCTTAAACAAGCTTTAATTGATGATTGTTCCTTGGCGATTGCGGTTAAAAAATATCTGCAAAATTACCCAGAAAATAACGAGAGTTCCATCTGGTTAGGATTAACAGAAAGCACCTATAGTCTCCGTCCCTATCCTGATTTAGCAAGCATTTGGAATATGGTAGCCCGCACCGCCTTCACACAACTAAATTACTCAACACTTTGGTTAATCGGGACAATTTTCGGGATGTTTTTAACCTATTTAGCCGCCCCCTTGGGCTTAATCTGGGGATTGGTCTTAAAAGAAACATCAATTATTATAATTAGCACCGTCACTTTATTACTAATCGCCCTCTCCTATAGCCCGACTTTAAGACTATATAAATTATCCCCCCTGCGGGCTTTAACTTTACCCCTAATTGCCCTCTTTTATAGTTTAATGACCGTCGATTCTGCCCTGCGTTATTGGCGCGGTCAAGGGGGAGGTTGGAAAGGGCGAGTTTATCCTAATTAGGGTTTGCTGAATAATGGTAAAAAGCTTTTAAAATAGGGCTTTTGACCTGTTAAAATTGGAACCTTTAAAAACCCAGCATTATCCTTTTACAGTACAATAATTAGTAGTAGTAGGGTGCGCCCTTCGATAGCGTAACGCATCAAATAAATTAATGATAGATAAGAACTCTTGCAAATTAATTATATGTTATAATAAAGTTAAATTAATGATAGGTGTGGTGCGTTACGACGGATTGTTAGATTTAAGTTTAAGCAGAGATTGTCGCCGTCTAACGCACCCTACGTTTTACTTGCAACGCACCAAATAAATTAATGATAGGTGTGGTGCGTTACGACGGATTGTTAGATTTAAGTTTAAGCAGAGATTATCGCCGTCTAACGCACCCTACGTTTTACTTGCAACAAGGAAATAATTCATAATTTTAAGGAAGTCCCAGACAATAGAACGCCCCCCAGTAACGATAATCCTGAAAAGGCACTGCGTCGGGAGCAAATTCGTCGAGCCACTTGATCAATTCGCCGATTTTCTGATAATTGGCTTGAGCAGCATTGACGTTGGGATCCTTAGTTTGGCGCAGTTGTTGCCAAGTCTGATAAGCCTGCTTCAAATCGGCATCTAAACTGTCCCGCCAGTCTTTTTGGCAAGTCTCCCGCAACGCTTGGCGAGCCTGATGTAGAGCCGTTAAACGTTCCTCTCCGGCCCGCCGGGCGCGATGGTACTCCCGCGAAAACAGCGCCGTCGCTCGATCAGCCACCGCCCAATGGCTACTGATCACAGCACGAGCGCCCCCCAGCAGAAAGCCTGTACCCAAGCTGAGGGGTTCGTCCAGTAATTCCCGTCGCAGGTTTCCCTCTTCATCTCGGAAACCGGCAAAACTGAGACCAGTTTCACAACAGGAGAGAAACACTTCCGACAATTCGGGGAAACGCCACAGGGGACTAAGTAAATCCCGGAGGGTGACTTTTTGCTCTTCGGCTAGGACGAGGTGGGAGTTGAGGGGATCATCGGGGCGGCTGGTGGCGTGGTGGCTGGAGAGCAAAGCCTGCACTTGTTTCAGCAATTGCAGATAAGAGTCGGGGGTGACTGTGCGCCCCTGTAGCCGCCGTTGGCGAGGCACGTTCCAGGTTTGGGCGACCCACTCACACTCTAGGGGAGTATAGGGCAAATCCTCTGTGGTGTTTTCCACAATCCCCAGGGTGTCGGGAGTCGGTTGCGATCGCTCTTGGCACAGTCCGAGAATTTTCGTACTGGGGACAAACTGAAGGCGAAAGCGATCGCCCAGTAGTTGACCTTGGGCGGTGGGTAGAAGGTCGAAGGGAATTTGGTGCAGGAACAGGTGGGGAATCAGAATTAACTCAGTGATGCCCTGGAGGTGCTGTTGGATGAGGGTGTCGAATTGCAGGCGGGTTGCCAGTTCTTGCAGACGAGTGGCCATAGCTTGGTGCCACTCATCCCGACGCTGCTGGCGGGATTGGGGGGTCTTTGCTTGATTAATCGCAATGTAGGGGTTAACCCAGTTGTCGATCAGCCAGTTTTGCAAGTCGTTGGCGGACTCCGGGGGATTGGGAATAGTGTGGCAGTTGACCCCTTCCCCGCCATCCTGGGAGGGGCGACGCAGGACAAAGATGTGGGTATGGGTGGCGGTGGTGTAGAAGCTGAGGAGGGCGGTCTGGGGAGATGGAAGCAGCGCCGTTAGCTCATCGAGTCGGGGTTGGGGTTGGGGTTGCTGAAGTTGGGCGGTGATGGCATCAAAGCGGTAGAGAGCGTCCCAGGCTTGACGTTCAGCAGCTTCGGCGGCGTGGAGTTGTTTAGTGGCAACGATGGCGCGGGTGTTACCGATGGGGTAGGGTTGGGGTTTTTGGGTGAATCCGGGCTGGTCGAGGGGTTTTTGACGGAGTTGGGATTGGATCTGACGGCTATCCTTAACCTGCTGGTACCAGGCTTGGATCTCTGGGGGAACGCGCCCATCGGCGTAGAGGTCGCCCACAGCGATCAGGTCGGCGAGGCGTTTGGAGCGGGAACGTTCGACGGTTCGCAGCGCCAGGGAGAGGTCGCCTTGGTTAACGGCGGCTTGGATCAGGTTTTCATAAACGCCGATGGACTCGCGGACAATCTCTTGGCGAAGGGCTTCACTGGTTGCCCAGGCGCGGCTTTGTTCAACGGCTTCCACGGCGACGGTGTAGCCTTCTAAGGCAATGTCCCACCAACCCTGCCGGAAACCGAGATTGCCTAAGTTGCGCCCAGTTCTCAGGGTGTCAGCAGGTAAGAGAGCGGGGTTGAGAAAGGAAAGTGCTTCTCGATAATTGGCGATCGCCCGTTCTAGGTTGGCTACCGGCTCTTGACCCAGTTCGGCTTGGGTGTGGTAGGCTACGCCCAGATTAGTGAGGGTTTGGGCTAAATCCCTTTCTAATCCCGGTTGGCGTTCAGTTGCGGCGCAAACTTCGTATCCATAGACAGCAATGGCTAGGTTAATGCGTGGATTACCTTTAGGAAATTCATGAAAAGCATAAGCAAGACGATAGAGGAGTACCCCTAGTCCGTAAGTTTCCTCTGGACTGGCTTGTTCCTTGGTATCATTTCCCCAAGCACGGAGGAGGTTAACTAAGTTTTCATCTAAGAGATGGAGGTTATTGTCGAGCAGGGGATAAATTGCTTGGCGGTTTCCGCGACTTTCCTCGACAGTTTGCAGTAGGGTTTGTAAAAAACTGATGTAGAGGTTTTGGTTATCTCTTGGCGGGTCTAAAATTTGCTCTAACCGTTGCGCTATATTCAGCAACCATCTCCCGTTATTGCTGTCTCCTTGCTGTTCTAAGAAGTCTGCATACTGCTTCATCACAGCGACTAAGCCTGCATCAAGTAATTCCGCATTAGCTTGTAATAGCGCTGGTTCCTGACCATTTTCGCACTGGAGGAGCGCTTGGATTAGGGCTAAGTAAGCTTCTATTCTTGCTTCGTTCATGATTGTTTTTAGTTTTAGTAGGGTGCGTTAGCGATAGCGTAACGCACCAAATAAATTAATGATAGATGTGGTGCGTTACGACGGATTGTTAGATTTAAGTTTAAGCAGAAATTGTCGCCGTCTAACGCACCCTACATTTTACCATTTGGGGATGGGGAGTGAGTGCGATTATCTGTAGTGCGATCATGGATTTTAAGCTATAATCAAAGATGTTGATTTATCCCATGAAGTTTTTAGTAGGGTGCGCCCTTCGATAGCGTAACGCACCAAATAAATTAATGATAGATGTGGTGCGTTACGACGGATTGTTAGATGATTGAGTAGGGGCGAAGCATTCGGACAATAACCTATTACTGAAACCCTAGATTTCCTATCCGAATGCTTCGCCCGTACCCCGAATTTTTCTCTAGCAAACTCAATTGGGGATGGGGGGTGAGTGCGATCATAGATTTTAAGCTATAATCAAAGATGTTGATTTATCCCATGAAGTAACAATGTTATCCATTAATCTAGATCGAGAAACCGAGAACTATCTAGCAGACATCATTTCCGAAGAGAATATTAGCTCAGAAGAACTTCTGAAAAAACTCATTTACGAACATTGGCAAAGCTTAAAACCGCGTAAAACTTTATTACAACGCCGGGGAGGTCATCCTCAGCATCTTTTAGAAAATGCTCCACCTGATTTGTCATTGCGAGAAAACCGCAAAAAAGTAGTGGCAGAATATATCCAAAACCACCATCAGCAAGATCATTCATGACAAATTATCCCCCCAAAATTATTACAGATAGCAGTATTTTATTCGCCTATTACAGTTCCCAAGATATAGTTATTTCAACTAAGAATGAGACAAGACTCACCTATCTCACTATTATTGTCAGTAAGCACTCCCGCAGGGGCGAAGCATTCGGATAAGAAATCTACGGTTTCAGCGATAGGTTATTGCCCGAATGCTTCGCCCCTACAACCTTATTTGAAATGACTATATGTTACATTTGGGCGCAGGTTTCCCAGATGGCGAAAAGTGGGATATAATTACAAATGATAATAGTCAAAATTAAAAGGTAAGTATGCGCTATAAAGTAAGGTTACAAGAGAGCGAGGAAGGATATGCGATATGGTGTCCAAGTTTACCGGGGTGCTGGTCACAAGGGGAAACTAAAGAGGAAGCTTTAGAAAATATCAAGGATGCCATTCAACTCTACTTAGAGACAGTCGAAGAACTAAATAAAGATGACGAATCTCTTTATGTAGAAGTTGGATAATTATGCCAAAACTTCCAGGAATAAATCATTTAAGAGCAATTCAGGCCTTAGAAAAAGCAGGTTTTCAAGTCATTAGACAAGGTAAACATATTACGATGGCGAATGGGAAGCGTATTATTGTCATTCCTAGAGCCAATCCGGTTAATGCTTATACTATGGCTGGAATTGTTAACGATGCTGGATTGACCATTGAAGAATTTAAAAAGCTTTTATAGCTTTTCGACAATTATTTTAATGCTTTTCATAATTATTTTTTAAATAAATTTTCCCAATTCATCAAGCAAATCCATCGCCACCTCTAGCCAGTCCACCGCACCCACTGAAGACGGCTCAGGCGTTGCTTCCCTTACCCCTTCCGGACGCGAGACTAAGGGTTTAAAATTCTCATGATTCTCGCTGGCCTTCTCTTCTAAAAAGTCCCCTAATAGCGTCGGACGCTCATAGTCCTGCCGATAGTCCCAGACCCAGTTTAACACCGTGATTACCTCCGATCGCTGTTCCGCTGACCAGCCTTGTTTATCGATATACTGCGCCATGATTTGCTGACAGTTTTCCCACCGACGGTAAGCCTCCCACAGCGCCGATATAGGTTTCCTCATCGCCAAGGACACCGCGCCGCCTTCTGGGAAATCCTGACGCAGGTCCGAACTCAACAGAACCCCAGTTAACCAAGCTCCTCCTTCCCCTAACTCGACTAAAATATAGGCCAATGTTGCTGGATTTAGGTCAATATTGACCCTAACTTGGCTTAAATCTAACAGTTCTTCACCAGAGTCTTGAGGAATCAACACAGCTTCCAGTTTACCTAGCTTGGGTAGTACCACTTGAGCATTATCAGCCGCCGCAGCATCTACCTCTATCCCATGCTCTTCTAGATAATCTGTCAGCACCGCCGCCGCTAAGGTGTTCTGGCGAAATTCCCCAACGCTGGGATAGGGAACCCAAACAGAGTCGGCTAAATCTGTTTTAGGGTCTAAACCCGCAAGTTTAGCTAACTCAACCAGATCATCTGTATCTGCATTAGCAAGACGCAGGTACAGTTCTTCAACTTCTCGAATAAAATCTGCATCACTCATAACGTAATACCTGACGACTTAGATAGGGCTGGGTTTTATGCTTTAAAAATAACTTAGCTACTGCTAACTCAAATACGTTTAATTTGTGTCCAGAAATATCATCTTTAAATAAATTTTCTAAACCCGTAATCACAACCTGACGCATTTCATGAGTAAATGTCGCTTCAACGCTCCAGGGAACACCCGCAATTAACATTTTACCCAGGGAATCCGCTAATTCCCCAATCAAAACAGGCTCACCTGTCCTATTCTCGAACACCCACACAGGCTGATTATTTGCTCCCTTGTGACTAATTTGCGCTATTTTAAGCTGAAACTTATCTCCCCGGGACTCTTTCCGACGCTGTTCTCTAACTCCCTTTAAGTTTGCTTTCGATAAATCAGGAGTTATAGAGCCTTCTAGTTGAGACTTGTTTTCCTGTTCTCCTCCTAACTGACGTTCAATCTCCAACTCCCTTGCTAAAATCTTTTTCAACGCTTCATTTCTCAACTCAGAAGGCATTTGGCCATTCTCCAGTTTTAAGCGTAACTCTCCCCCCCGCAAACCAAACTTAACCCGTCCAAAGCGAAAATCAAGCCACTGCTCATTAAAATTAATCCGCACCGATAGGGCAAACGCCTCTGGTTCAGACTTGTTGAAACGGGAAAAAACACCCTTAGACTCAAGCGCAAGGGGTTCTCCCAAAATCTCCAAGTGCAGACATTCGGGACATTTATTATCATGTTCTGTCACCGCAATTGCCCTTGATTGCTTTGCCATCATCCTAGGCCTTTCAAACCCTTAACTGTAATAATTGTACTGTATGTGGGGTTTGCGGCAAAAAGTTTGTTGTTTTGATAATAAAGTCCCAAAACCATTTTTTAGCAAAGCTGCTACCGATATTCAGCCAGCCCTAATTAGTTAGAGCAAGCCTCAAGAATTCCTAGCCAATTAACTAAGGGGTTATCTTAATGCTTGCTGCTATCAGCTTAATTTTCTTCCTCCACTTCGGGGGTTGGTTGTGGTAAACGAGCGATAAAATCTTTCATTTTAGGATGATTAAACATTTTCTCCGTATCTTGCAGAAGACGTTTACCCCAGAGATTTTCCCCTAAAAATTCCAGACTTACATAACGACTATCGCTAGTGAGAGCGGCCTGAGCTAATTTGATGCCCTCCTCAGTTTTCCCTTGACTATAAATAGCCACCGCAATAGCTAACTGAGGTTCCGGCTGTTTAGGATCGATTTTCAAAGCGGCCCGCCAATCTTTAAGAGCGGCTTCCTTATCACCCTGTTCGTATTTAACTAAACCAATATTATTAATAGCGGGCCAAAAATTTTTATCTTGATTAACAGCCTTTTCGTAAGCTGCGATCGCTTGGGGATATTGTGCTAACTTGAGATAGGAATTACCGAGATCAAAAAGAGCGGGGGAGATATCGGGTTTAATTTGCAAACCCGCTTCAATCTGGGCAATAGCAGACTTGTAATCCTGATTCTGAAAATAGGCACTACCGAGGGAAAATTTAATATTAGCGTGGGCATCGGCGGGAGCAATGGACAAAGATTGATTTAATGCCTCGATACCGAGTTGCACCTGATCGTCTTGCAGATATAAACTACCGAGAATAAACCAAGTTTGATAGAGATGGGGGGCTAACTGCACCGCTAACTTAGCCCGTCCGAGGGCCGCATCGGTACGGCGAAAACGAGCTAATTGGATGGCATCTTCGGCGATTTCAATTCCCGCTTGTTCCATCTGTTCTAACTCCGGTTCGATGGCGTAGGGGAGTAGCGCTTGGGAAAAAGCCGGCGGGCTGCCAGCGACGAAAAAAATGAGCAAAGAAATGATTAATCTAAGTTTTGGCACAGTTTACCCCCGCGATAGGCCTTTTTTAATCAGTCTATCTCGCTTGGGAGTTGTTGGCTAAAGAAACAACAAAGGCAGCTCTAGAGACGTTAGTATATAACCAATTAACTTTTGGCTGATCGATGGCAATAACCGTGTTGGGAAAATCAAATCGCCCCCTATTTTGGATATTCGGACTCATGGCTAGTGGTTTTCTGGCGGTGGGAGTGGTTTCTTATCGCTTGCTGCAAACACCTCCTCCTAGCCTAGAATTGGCGAAAATGACCGTTCCTGCTCAACGGGAAACCCTCGCTGTGGAAATTAAAGCTAGTGGTAGGGTGGAACCAATCCAAAGTGTCAACATTAGCCCGAAAAACCCCGGCCGATTAGTGCGATTATTGGTGGATCAGGGCATGATTGTTAAAAAGGGACAAACCCTCGCCGTCATGGATAATTTAGAGGTGTATGCCCGAGGAATGCAGTCAGAAGCGCATCTGCGGGAAGCTCTAGCCAGTCTGGAACAGGCTAAACGCAGTATTCCCGAAGATATCCGGCAATTACAAGCCCGATTTTATCAGGCCCAGGCCAGTTATAAGCAATTAGAAGCCCGTTTAGCTCAGGCCAAAGAAAGAATTCCGAAAGATTTAGACCAACTGCAAGCTCAGGTACAAGCAGCCCAATCCCGTTTTCGACTAGCAGAAAATCGGGTTAAACGCAATGAAAATTTAGTCCGGGAAGGGGCGATCGCTCAAGACCAATTTGATGCCGTCCTCAATGAATATCTCAACGCTAAAGCCAATTTAGACGAATCGATCCGCCGTTTGGAACAAGCGGATAAAACCGCTTCCCCAGAAGTGGCCGGAATTGAGCAGGAAATGATAGGAGCAGCGGCAGCGATCGCAGAAGCGAAATTTGCCCTCGAACAACGCCAAAAAACCCAAGAAACCGAGCTTGCTCGACTAGAATCATCTGTAGCGGCCGCCAGGGCCGATTTAGAGCAAATCAAGATTCAATACCGCGATACAGTCATTACTGCTCCCTTTGATGGCATCGTCACCCAAAAATACGCCACCGAGGGTTCTTTTGTCACTCCCACCACTTCGGCCTCCAGTACCGCTTCCGCCACTTCCACCTCGATTATCGCCCTGGCATCGGGATTGGAAGTGATTGCTAAAGTGCCGGAAGTAGATGTGGGTTTATTGCAGCGCGGCCAACCAGTGCGAATTGTCGCCGATGCTTTTCCTGAAGAAGTCTTTGAAGGTCGAGTTATTCTCGTGGCTCCTGAAGCAATTATCGAGGATAATGTTACTTCTTTTGAAGTGAGAATCGGTTTGGTGACGGGACGGGACAAACTCAAATCGAAAATGAATGTGGATGTAACTTTTGTCGGCCAGCAGTTAGATAATGCCCTCGTCGTGCCGACTGTCGCCATTGTCACCCGGGAAGGCAAGTCAGGGGTTTTAGTTCCCGATGCCGAAAATAAACCCAGTTTTCAACCCGTTTCGATCGGTTTGGTCTTAGACGATAAAACCCAAATTTTATCAGGTTTGGAAGCTGGAGAAAAGGTCTTTATCGATCTCCCCGAAGGAGCCGAAGATACCTCGAAAACTAATCAAAAATAATCAAAAATCTCAATAATTTTTCTTAACAAATATCTCCAAATTGTCTTTTTTATGATCGGGCAGGAGTCAGGATTCAGGAGACAGGATTCAGGAGACAGGATTCAGGAGACAGGATTCAGGGACAGGAGATTATTTTATTTATTCTCCCCACACCCCACACCCCACACCCCACACCCCACTGATAACTGATATGTTTATCATCGAAAGTTTAAAAATGGCCGTCTCCACCCTAGGGGCCAATAAAGTGCGAAGCGGCCTGACCATGTTAGGAATTATCATCGGTAACGCTTCAGTAGTGGCCATGATCGGTATTGGCCAAGGGGCGCAAACCTTAGCCAATGACCAGTTTGCTAACTTGGGACCCAATACCATTTTTGTGGTGCCGGGGTCGCGACAAGCACGCAATACCACCGTTAATTTACCGAAAACCTTGGTTTTAGCCGATGCTCAGGCGATCGCCGAACAGGTTCCCACCGTCGCTGAAGTCGCCCCGGAAATAAACGCTCGTTTCCTGATTTCCCATCGTAATCGCAACATGACGGCTCTAGTCACGGGAAGCACCCCAGAATACGCTTCTGTCCGCAATTTTACCCTAGAAAAAGGTCGTTTTATCAATAATATCGATCTAGCCCGCAACAAACGGGTAACAGTGATCGGCACTGAAGTGGCAGCGCAACTTTTTCCCACCCAAAATCCCCTTGGTCAACAGCTGCGGATCAAAAATCTCAGTTTTGAGGTGATCGGGATTTTAGAGGCGAAAGGCTCCTTTTTTGGCAATAATCAGGATGAAATGCTGATTATTCCCCTTAGCACCATGAACTCGCAACTGGTGGGCAAAACCGGACCCTACGGTGTCGAGTTGAGTTGGATTAGTCTCACCGCGCGATCGGGGGAGGAAATCCGCGCCGCTAAGTTCCAAATCCAGAATCTCCTGCGTTTACGCCATAAAATCGTCGCTGAGGATGATTTTCGCGTCGAAACTGCTAAACAGATGATCGAAATCTTCGGCACGATTACCCAGGGTCTCACCCTACTTTTGGCTTTAATCGCCGGTATTTCCCTGATTGTCGGTGGTATCGGGGTAATGAATATTATGCTCGTTTCGGTTTCGGAAAGAACCGGGGAAATCGGACTAAGAAAAGCGATCGGAGCCAGAGAACAGGATATTCTCTTACAATTTCTGATTGAATCAACTCTCGTTTCCATCGCCGGCGGTGCGCTTGGTATTCTCGTCGGTGCAGGAGCGATCGTTCTCGTCTCCAGTTTCTCTCCCCTGGCCGCCACTGTTTCCGCCACCGCCGTCGCCCTGTCTTTGAGCGTTTCCACGGGTATTGGTCTCTTTTTCGGCGTTTTTCCCGCCTATCGTGCCTCTAAATTGGAGCCGATTGTCGCCCTCAGAAGTGTCTAATTTTTTAAGGTTTTTCGGGGACGTTTTTGGCAAGGATTGCTTTTATGGCTAGTTTGGGGTCTAATGTGTGGGACGAATTTTATAATCCCGATAACGACGATAATCATTGAGAATGCGATCGTGATCAAAGCATAAAGGTTGGGGGAATTCCCAGAGATGAAAAATCCCGACTTTTTTGGCATCATCGGCAGCGATCGGTTGGCCTTTTGCCGTGGCGATAAAAACGATACTAATGGTGTGTTGACGTGGATCGCGGTTAGGATCGGAATAGACGTGAAATTGCTCGATTAACTGCACCTGCAAGCTGATTTCCTCGTAAGCTTCCCGAATTGCCGCCGTTTCCACTGATTCACCGTAGTCCACGAATCCCCCCGGAATTGCCCAGCCAAAGGGCGGATTTTTTCTCTCAATTAGTACGATCGGACGGTGGGGCGAGTCGATCAGTTCGATGATAATATCAACAGTGGGGGCAGGATTGCGATAGTTTGTCATTTTTTTCAGTTATCAGTGAACAGTTATCAGTAATCGGTGAATAATTTCATTTAAGACTCATAACCTTGAAATCGAATCATTTCTAACCAGTCACTGATCAGGGATCACTAATAAGGAGGGGAATAAAAGTTGTTAGAAAATGCCAAGAAAATTACGGTTATAGGTGGGGGAATTTGGGGACAAACTCTCGCTAATTTGGCTAGACTTAATCACTTAGCTGTTAGGGTTTGGTCGCGTCATACTGGGGAAGATTTAGGGGCTATTATAGCAGATACTGAGGTAATTATTTCAGCAGTTTCGATTAAAGGAGTTGTTCCAACGATCGAAAAATTACAGCAATTACAATTAAATTCTCGCATAATTATCGTCACCGCTACTAAAGGATTAGAGCCAATCACCACTCGTACCCCTTTTCATCTGTGGAATCAAGCTTTTCCCGCTAATCCCCTTGTGGTTCTTTCCGGTCCCAATTTAGCTAAAGAAATTAATCAAGGTTTACCCGCTGCGACGGTGGTAGCAAGTTATCTGCAAAAAGCAGCAATATTGTTACAAAAATTATTATCTGGGGAATCTTTTCGGGTTTATCTTAATAGCGATCCCTTGGGGACTGAGTTAGGTGGCACTCTCAAAAATGTCATGGCGATCGCTTCTGGGGTTTGCGATGGTTTACAGTTAGGTACTAATGCCAAATCTGCCCTGTTAACTCGCGCTTTACCAGAAATAGTTCGGGTGGGAACTTGTCTAGGAGGTTGTCAAGAAACTTTCTTCGGTTTATCGGGTTTAGGGGATTTATTAGCCACCTGTAATAGTCCTTTATCTCGCAATTATCAAGTGGGTTATCAATTAGCTTTAGGTTTATCTTTGCCTGAGATTTTAGGGAAGTTAGAGGGAACTGCCGAGGGAATAAATACCACAGAAGTTTTGATGAGAATTGCCCAAGAAAAAAATTTATATGTACCGATTACCTGCCAAGTTGAGCGTCTTTTGCGCGGGGAAATTTCTCCCCAAGTTGCCGTTTATGAATTAATGCGTCGGGATTTAAAATCAGAATTTGATTAAGAGACAAGAGATTTTTCAGTGATCAGTAATCAGTTAGTCAGAGCTTTCTTAACAAAAAGAGAAGAAACTTAAAAAAAGGGTAACCGATTGATAGGTATAGTTTTGAAAGAAGGAATCAAGGTGGAGGTAAGCAAAAAATGGAGAAATGGGCAGCCCAAGAATTACAGTATGCAGACCTAGGGGACACGAGAAGAAAGAAAAGGTTAATCAGTATCGTGGAAAACTTGGCTAGGCAACCTAGTACAAGTGTGTCATAAGCCTCGGCAAATCTAGCCGCCGCAAGTGCCACATCTGATTTTGGGAATTCACCCTATTTTCAACCTTCAGCGGTGAGAATGATTGCTTCTCTTGGGGGTTTTTTAGGTAGAAAAGGCGACGGTGAACCTAGTGTTAAAACTATTTGGTTAGGACTGGGAAGGTTAGATGATATCAGCCAGACTTGGAAACTATCTGATCAAATTAGTTCCCCCATAGAACCCCCTTGAGCAATCTTGCACACTTTTCTCTTTTTGTCAAATTTTATGTTAAGAAAGATGCGACTAATGGATAGGAGGGCCACGAATAAAGAAAAATGGTATTAATAGGGAGCTAACTGCGAAATTAGCCTACAAAACCTGAAAAAATCTCCCACAAACATGGCGAGGACAAGCATGAATACAATTAGTAATTTTTTAGCTAGTGCTATTGTCGGCGGCTGGATTATGACCATGGCAGTTTTTGCTATTCAAAATATCCAACCAGTTTCTTTAAAGTTTCTACAATTTGAGTCAATTAAAGTACCTATCGGTGTTTTATTGGCTTTTTCTTTGGGAATTGGATTTTTTATGGCCGCATTTATCCCCGCTTTTTTGAGAAAGTCGAAAAAATCTCCTCGCAGTCGCTTTCCTCCCCCACAACCAGGGTTAGACGAGTTTGATTTTTAGATAGGGTTTGCGGCAAAAAGTTTGTTGGTGGGGTTAGTGGGACTTAAACGCCAAATAAAGATCAAATCGAGTATAATCGTTAAAGAGTAAGCACTTTACGTTGAAAAATCGGCGATGAAAGAGACAACCCCAGCCGCGATGCCCCCATGCTTTGACCGATGGTGTCGGCGGTTTG
>NZ_JAPZSZ010000109.1:0-1789 GCF_027532095.1 Microcystis sp. LE19-195.1E | reverse complement strand
GGAGTGATCAGGGGGAAATTCAGGGACTTTTTCCCTGAAAATTAGGTAATTGACCCCCTCAAAATCGGTAAAACCCCACACCCCACACCCCACACCCTACACCCTGCCCCTAGGAAAAACTTTTTCAGCAGACCCTAATTACTGTCATAATATTTCTCAAAAAAAGAGGAGAAAAAAGCAAGTTCTGCCCTTCTCTCCTCCAGTCTAGCGATTAATTACATTGAAACAGCAGTGAGTAATTTTTTACTATTCACCGCTTTAGTAAGCACCGTTATTTTTGGGAAAAACCACAACACCGATAGTTCTGAAGATTACCCAGATATCGGTTAACCAGTTACGCGAATTAACGTAATACACATCCATCTGCACCCGCAGGGGATAGGGTATGTCATTACGTCCCGAAACTTGCCATAAACCAGTCAAACCGGGGCGAATAGTTAAAACTTTGTCGATGCGATTGCCATATTTCTGCAATTCTTCGGGAACTAAAGGCCGCGGACCGACGACGCTCATATCTCCTCGCAGGACGTTCCAGAATTGGGGAAACTCGTCTAAACTGGTTAAGCGGAGAAACTTGCCAATCCAAGTTATACGGGGATCGTCCTTAAGCTTGAAATTATCCTCGAATTCCGCCCGCAGTTGGGGAGAGTCTTCCATCAGTCTCTCTAATACCTTATCCGCATCCATTACCATAGTACGGAATTTAATACAGTTGAAATGCTGGAAGTTTTGACCGACGCGCTTCTGCACATAGAAGACCGGACCGGGGGAACTAATCGCGATCAATAAGGCTAAGATTAAATAAAGCGGCGAAAAGAAAATTAGAACCGATAGGGAGAAAACGATATCGAATAATCGTTTTGAGGTATCGCCGTCTAAAGCTATTAACCAAGATTTTTGATGCCGTCTACCAGAGACCGAAGGTTTGAACCCTCGCTTCATCAAAGCTTGTAGAGCCTTGACGGAGATAAGTTGGCTATTAGCAGTCATCTTACTCCTTCACATCACACACACCACACAGTACCCATGATAAAGCCACAAGACCGAAAAAACAAGTCTTCAGTCCAATAAATGGCACTGGCAATTTTAGAGCCTTTGTACTGAAAAATCTCTAATTAGGGTTTGCGGCAAAAAGTTTGTTGGTGGGGTTAGGAGTCAGCAGTCAGCATTCAGGAGTCAGTAGTCAGAATTCAGGAGATTATTTTTATTTATTCTCCCCGCTCCCATCTCCCCCGCTCCCCGCTCCCCTGCTCCCCGCTCCCCTGCTCTCCTATACCTTTTAAACAGGATTTAGTATTAAGCTAAGACGTATTTAAACCGCTTATTCTTAGATTAGCCGAATCTCCCCCCCTTGCCCTACCCCGACGTGGGGGTTGGGGGGTGTTGCCCTTTGCAAGAGTGCAAGAGTGTCTCTTGCCTCGTCTCAACAAGCAATTTAAATTACGAACAGCTTATAGGACGTTTTTGAACCACCAAAAATTAATTATGCAAGAGGTTTAATAAATAAAAGGGCATCATTTGCTGATGCCCTGTGGCTGAATATTTAAGTAGTTACGGATTTGATCCTAAGGATGAAGTATGCTCTTGTGTGCGCTCGTCTCCTGACTCGGAGAATTCTGACTCCCGAAAACGAAAACTTTATACTTGATCATCGGAAATTTTGGGTCTGAAACCCCGCCGTTCTAGGTTGGCTTTACGTTAGAATTAAAAGGCCAGTCTCGAAAACCAAGTGGACGGCGCAGCACCTTGAAAACTCGGCTTAGGGGGTTCCGACCAGAAAAGCTTGGCC
>NZ_JAPZSZ010000221.1:0-11564 GCF_027532095.1 Microcystis sp. LE19-195.1E | reverse complement strand
CCTTAAATATTGGAAGAAAGGTAGTCGGAGAGGCCGCCTTTAGCGGGAATCCGATAGAGAGGTTCGTAGTTAACCCAGTACGGGTCAAAGCGTACAAAGCTAATTCTAGATGCAATATTTGCGTACAGAATTAGTAACTATTAGATTACCAGATTTCGTTTCCCCTGAACGGTTACGAAACTTAAGTACATCACAACCTTTAGCTTAACAAATTAGGGGGTGCATCTCAATTTTTGGGCGCACGCAGTTCGATAAACTCATTGTAGGGGGGAATTGCCTTCGTCCTGACAGCCGAAATCTATCTCATCTTCTCATCACTGTCTTCAATTTCTTGATCATCTTGATTGATTTCTTCTTTAAATCCCCGTAAAGTTTTCCCCAAAGCTGCCCCAAATTCGGGTATTTTTTTCGGTCCAAATATCAGGAGAACAACTACAGCAATAATGACTATTTCTGGCCAACCTAATCCAAACATAATCTTGAAAGTAAAAAGTAAAAAAAGAGAAAGGAGTCAGAATTTAGGAGTCGGAAACTTAACGGTAATAACTGATCACTGATAACTGATCACTGATAACTGACTCTATGCTGCCACTTCAGCGCGTTTATAAGCTTCGTCGAGGACTTCTGAGAGAGTCGGATGGGTGTGGATGCGGAAAGCGAGTTCATGGACGGATTGGCGTTCAGCGATCGCATTGGCCGCTTCTTGAATTAAATCCGATGCGTGGATACCGATAATATGAACACCGAGTAATTCGCCCGTATCCTGACGATAAACGACTTTAGCGATGCCTTCCGTTTCTCCTTCCGCTAAAGCCTTGGAATTTCCCTTAAAATAGGTCTTGACAGAAGCCACCTTATACCCTTCTTCCTGTGCCAAAGCTTCTGCTTGCGGTTCCGTTAAACCCACATAACTAATTTCGGGGTGGGTAAAAGCGGCGGCGGGAATACTGCGATAATCGATGGTTTTTGGGCGATTACAGATATTTTCAATGGCTATTACCCCTTGACCCGAAGCAGCGTGAGCTAACATCATTTTACCCGTAGCATCACCCACAGCCCAGAGATGGGGAACCGGTTCACCGTCCTGAATTACCTGCATTTTGTCATTAACGGCAATAAAACCGCGTTTATCCAGTTCTACACCCACAAATTCCAATCCGAGATTCTTTGTCGCCGGGATTCTTCCTGTAGCGACTAAACAAGCATCTACTTCTAAAATTTCGATCGCTTCTTTGCTTTTTGCGTCCACCAGTTCAATGGCCACAGGATTCCCCGGTTTAATACTTTTTGCCAAAACTCCCACATAAGTCTCGATGTCTCTAGGTTTAATCAGAACTCTTTCCGCGATTTTCGAGATTTCTGGGTCAAATCCAGGCATGAGACTATCTAAAGCTTCGATCATCGTCACTTCACAACCCAAAGCGGTGTATATATCCGAAAATTCCAGACCGATATAACCACTACCGATAATTGCGATCCACTTGGGTAAAGTTTCTAATCTAACGGCCTCATCGCTGGTAAAAACCGTTTTATGATCGATCTCGATCCCCGGTGGGACAAAGGGAACCGACCCCGGACAGAGCATAATATCCTTAGCGGTGTAGATTTTTTCGCCACTGTCCCCGATGACGCTAACTTTTTGCTGACCGGCGATTTTTCCCCAACCGTGGATAGTATCAACCTTGAGACGTTTAAGACTATTAGTGAGATCGCCTCTAATTTTACTGACAAGGTTGTTAGCATGATCGGCAATTGTTGGACGGTCAAAATTAACGCCACCGATGGCAATACCTAGACTTTTCAGATGGTCACTATCGGCCAATTCGCGCACTCGTCCCGAGGCTGCCAGTAAAGCTTTAGAAGGAATACAACCGCGATTGACACAGGTTCCTCCCATATCTTTGGCTTCGATAATAGCTGTTTTTAGCCCACATTTGACTGCGTGTAGGGCTGCCCCGTGGCCACCAACTCCAGCACCGATAATAATTAAATCGTAGTCGAATTCACTCATAGTCTCTCTGACTCTCAAAGTTAGCATTATCCCATTTTACGATCCACTGCGATCAAGCTGTGCTATCCTGGGCAAAAACTGGAGCCAGTTTTTAGCCATCAGGCTCTTGTGTATTGAAACTGGCTATTGGCAATTTTAGGACAAGTCGTTACTAGACCTCTGGTAAAAATCAAAAATTGTTGTTGGGTTTAGGAGTCGGTCGTCAGTAGTCAGGAGAATTAAGCATGAATAATAATCAATTAAATGGTCTCTTCACAGATTTTAGGCAATTTAATCCTTATTTTTGCCGTTTTTGAATCCTCAAAAATTAATTAGGGTTTGCTGAATCAAAATATGAATACTAATCCTGCATCCTATCCATAAGTTAGTCTAGTCCTAGATTGGAAAAATTAGACCTCCCGCCAATACTTTGCCAGATGAAGGAACCATCTTTCTCCTACCATAATTTAGGCTCGAAACCAGAATCATTAATAATTTCTACCGTTTCTCCCGATGGTTTAATCACAAATAAACCTTGTTTATAGGCATAACGATCTACTCCTTCATCTATTTCTATTCCTGCCACTGCACCATAAGCCTGATAGTTTTTATAATGGGGAAATGCTTGTTTAAATCGACTTAATTTTTCTAAAAACTCATTGACATCATCTTTCGATAAACGAGACTTACATTCTACTAAAACTACCTCGGTTTCATCGACGGCTAAAATGTCAATCTCCATGGCTATTCCTTGCCGTTTTACCCTGGCACGACTATAGGTTTCTTTAACATCGATACCTTTGCCACGAAATAGGCTAATAACAGCAGGTTCGACTAATTCCTCGACAAATCTTCCCCAGCGAGTGGTTAAACTATCCACAGCACGACTGGTATTGGCCACTGTTTTCTCTAGATCGGCCAAACGGCGATCGGCTTCAGCAGCCCGGCGATCGGCTTCGGCGGCCCAGCGATCGGCTTCGGCCTTGGCTTCGGCGGCCCGGCGATCGGCTTCGGCCTTGGCTTCGGCGGCCCGGCGATCGTATTCTTGGCGTGATTGTTCAAACTTTTCGTTAGTTTTCTCAAAAAGTTTATAGATATCTTCGATGGTAATCGGTTGAGACATGGTTATTTGTTTTAATCTTTCTTGTTTTACTATAATTGTACTAGCAAAGTGCAAGTCATTTTAGGGACGGGCGTTAATTGAGCAAGTCAATAGTTATACTAAATCCGTTGAGTAACGCACAGAAAACGGGTTTCTCGGAGAAACCCGTTTTCTACTCATGCAAAAGGCAAAACGGAGAATAAATAATCAGTTTTTAATAACTGGATTTAGTATGAGGACGATATAGCGGGGACGGGAACCACAGTTTCTTCGTTGATCATGGTTTCTAACTGTTCAGCCTGGGATTTGGCTCAATAAATTGATAATTGTAAATAATTGTTACAAATACTTGACTTAAGATATTTCTATGGTGACAGAAAAACAGATCAAAGAAAAAGCGCTAGAGTTGGGCTTCCATGGGGTCGGTATTGCCTCTGTGGACAGCCAAGACTCGGCGGTATCCCATCTAAAAAGCTGGTTAGAGCGGGGTTATCACGCTGATATGGATTGGATGACTAACCCGAAACGACAGGATATCAAAACTCTTTGGCCGGAAGTGCGATCGCTAATTTGTCTCGCCCTTAACTACTACACCCCCCAGCAACACAGTCAAGATCAAAACCATGGCAAAATTTCCCGTTATGCTTGGGGAAGGGATTATCACAAAGTATTAAGTAAAAAATTAAAAGCCCTCAGTCAATGGTTAGAAAGTCAGGGGGAGCAAATTCAAACCCGTTACTATGTGGACACTGGACCAGTACAGGATAAAGTTTGGGCGCAAAGAGCAGGAATCGGCTGGATTGCCAAGAATGGTAACTTAATTACCCGCAATTACGGCAGTTGGGTATTTTTAGGGGAAATATTAACTAATTTAACTTTAGAACCCGATCGACCCCATAGCGCCCATTGTGGCACCTGTAGCCGTTGTTTAAGCGCTTGTCCCACCCAAGCAATAGTTAGTCCCTCTGTGGTGGATGCTAATCGCTGTATTGCATACCATACCATTGAAAATCGTTCTGTAACTTTGCCTACAGAAATTGCCAAGAATTTACAAGGTTGGGTAGCTGGCTGCGATATCTGTCAAGATGTCTGTCCTTGGAATCAACGTTTTGCCCAAGTTACCGACGTGGAGGATTTTCAACCTCGTCCCGAAAACCTCTCGCCAAGGTTGGAGGAATTAGCTAATCTAACTATAGAGGAGTGGGATCGTCGTTTCATCTCGTCAGCCCTGCGTCGAATTAAACCCCAGCAGTGGCGACGTAATGCCCAAGCTAATTTAGCTCATTCCCCTAACCCCGCACAAGATGACAATTAAAGTAGTCGTGTTCGATTTTGATGGTACTATCGCCGATACCCACGATACTTTCGTGGAGATTGTCAATCGTTTGGCTAAAAATTTTGGTTATCAACCCATCAACGAGGAAGATTTGGCCAGACTAAAAAACCTTAGTTCCCAAGAAATTATTAAACAATCCCAAGTTTCCCCCGTTAAAATCCCTTTTTTACTCTATCGAGTTAAACGGGAATTAAATAAACAAATTGAATGTCTGAAACCTTTTCATGGCTGGCATCACTGCCTCGCCACTCTTAAAGAAAGAGGCTATAGATTAGGAATAATAACTTCTAATACCAAGGAAAACGTCACCATCTTTTTAGCAAATAATCAACTCTTAAGTTTATTTGATTTTATCTATTCGGGAACGCCTTTATTCGGCAAACACAAAATTATCGATCGCCTGATCCGACAAAATAAATTCTGCCCCGATGAAATGATTTATGTCGGCGATGAAACTAGAGATATTACTGCTGCCCAAAAAAGTCGAGTGCAAGTGGTGGCCGTTGCTTGGGGCTTTAATTCCCCTCAAATTCTCACTCAATTTAACCCCGATCATCTCATTCATCATCCCCTAGAATTATTGGATATTTTAGATAGGGCTAGCTGAAAAAGTTTTTCCCGGGGGCAGGGAAAGGCAGTTTGGGCATTTGTACTAAAATACCCAGTACTCAGTTTAAATATAGACTCCGATCGATGGGGGCAGAGAGACTCGAACTCTCACGAGCTTATAAGGCTCAACGGATTTTAAGTCCGTAGCGTCTACCATTCCGCCACGCCCCCGTTATTTAACCGACAATTTTTTATCATATCACAAATAATTTAATTGGCAAGAGTATTTTCAGTAAATTATTTTAGCCCGCCAATTCGATCGCCACAAAGGGGGAAAGACAGGGTAAAATAATCAGCAGGTGAATTGCCGTTCACCGACAGCCATTGAGAAAAATCAATCCTTATGCAATCAATTCTGACGCAAGAAACCATTATCATCGCCCTGATCTACCTATCTCTCAGTGTCTTGTATTTGCTCGTCATTCCCGCCGTTATCTACTACTACCTCAATACGCGCTGGTATGTGGCATCTTCCTGGGAAAGAGGGTTTATGTACTTTCTGATGAGCTTTTTCTTCCCCGGGATGCTGTTGTTAAGTCCTTTCCTTAACTTCCGTCCCCAACGTCGTACCCTAAAAGCTTAAGTTATCAACCCAAAAAACCCATGAGACGCATTGATGTCATCGGGATCGGTATAGGGATGTTTGCTATGGGCGGCATCCTCTACATTATCCTACAAAAAACCGGTTTAGATAGTGCTTCGGCGGGAATTTGGAGTCAAGCGGTGTTGGTAGGTGGTGTCATCGGTTGGATTTTTACCTATCTGTTTCGAGTTGCCACCGATAATATGACCTACGGCAAACAGCGCCAGGATTACGAAGATGCCGTCTTTAAAAAACGCCTGGAAGCGATGACTCCCGAAGAAATCGCCCAAATGCAGCGGGAGATTGAAGAAGAAAAAACTAAATAGACGGATGAAACCCGATAAAATCATCATCGGTTGGCGAGAATGGCTGGATTTACCTGATTTAGGCATTACCAAAATAAAGGCCAAGATTGATACAGGCGCTCGCTCCTCGGCCCTACACGCTTTTCATCTCCATCCTTTTCGAGATGGCGATCGCAATTGGCTGCGCTTTCAAGTTCATCCCTACCAAAAAGATAGTCACCACACTGTCACCACCACCGCAGAAATCCTCGAATGGCGACAGGTAAAAAATTCTGGGGGTCAAAGTCAACTACGTCCCCTTATTAGAACAAGTGTATTGCTTGGTGGTCGTCAATGGGCGATCGAATTAACCTTGACTAATCGCGATGTCATGGGTTTTCGGATGTTATTAGGACGAGAAGCGCTGAAAAAAGGCTTTCTTGTCCATCCGAATAAGTCTTTTTTACTGAGTTAAGTTATATTTAGGGTTTGCGGCAAAAAGTTTTTCCTGGGGGCAGGGTGTGGGTTTTACCGATTTTCAGGTGGTCAATTACCTAATTTTCAGGGAAAAAGTCCCTGAATTTTCCCCCCGATCACTCCCAGGGCCGGTACTTTTTGATTGACAAAAAGTCTAAAGATATTATCCAACAAGGTTTTTAGATTTATTCAGCCAGCCCTAAGTAGCGGGTAAATCTTGGTATTCAGCCAAAGCATTTATAAAAAACAAGTCTCCCCAAATTAAACCCGTATCATAGATTTGGCTGGGTTGAATCGCGGCGGGATGATGATAACAACCATGACGCAATAAACTCATCTCTGGGGCGGTTTCGTCGGGAAAATAGGCAAAAGAAGTCAAATTCAAGAGAGTATTATCGATCGCCTCTCGATAGGTTCCATAACTAGGATCACTGCTGGGTAAAGCTTTTAATAAGCGAATCATCCCCGCCACAGCGATCGCCGCTGCCGAAGAATCCTTTTCCGTAGCGGCATTTTTTTGCAAGGCATAATCAAAGTCCCAGGGAGGAATAAAATCCCCGGCGCGTCTTTGTCCACCGGGCCAGCGATCGGGCAAATTGTCCAGATAATAATTAATAGCATCCTTGGCAATGGTTAACATTTCTGGATCGCCGGTGTAAATATAGGCCGTCGTGGCACTATAAATAAACCAAGCTTGACCCCGGGACCAAGTGCTATCATCGCGCCAGCCCTGTTTTCCCTCATTAAATAAGAAATTTCTATAGGTGGGAGAGTTGACATTTTGATCAAAATACCCTCTTTGCCAAGTTCCCGTTTTACCCGGGCGACGATTAGCCCCAAAGGTGCGGCTAATGGTGCGGATGTGGGAAAGAGCCTTTTCTTGCCAATCTTTTGCCTCCTTGGGGTCAGAATTGTGGAGACTTGCCCAGAGCAGTTGTTCTATATTGATCGTATGGTCGATAAAAACCTGCCAATGTTCTTGCTGATCGGTGCGATCGGCCTTGCGTAACCAGCCAAAAGTCCCGATATCGGTGTGATAACTCCCTTTGCCATCCTGAAAAGGTTGCGCTAGTTGTCTGGCGGACTGTAAAGTTATCTCTAAAGCTGCCTGTTTTTCCTGGCCCCGTCCCGACTCAAACCAAGGAGCAAACACCAGCACATTATTGAGAGCGATGTCTTTGTTCTTCAAACTCGCTTCTTTTAAGGGATCGCTCCATTTTTTCGCCGCAGCTGCCCAAAATCCCGCATCCATAGGGTTTGATTCTAAGTCAGCAATTTTCCATAATAAAGCAGCAAAAGCTCCGGCCGCCCAAAAATTAGCCTTTTCTAACTTCCAAGTGCCGGGGGTGGGACTATTCCTCCTCCGTAGCCAATTGAAGAAATTAAAACCCGATGGCTCTGGATGGGTAAGATAGGGATAGAGAATTCCCCGACGGGCATAACTATCGAGATAGTCGATCGTGGTAGCTAGTTTAATCTTAGCCAGATCGAGACAGAGCTTAATTCTTGCAGCTAGGGGCATTTTGGCGCGCAATTCCGCCGCCGATTGGGGACGATGGACAATCCGGACCGCCACCGCACCGATCGCCGTCCCCGTACCCATAATAATTAGCGTGCGTCGCTTCAAATTCCCGACTCCTAAGCTGGATAGATGCGAATACGGCGATTCGGTTCCTCTCCGAAGCTATCGGATTGGAGACGGTAATGTTCCACTAATTCGTGTTGCATTTTCCGCACTTTCGCCGATCGCGGCAGTAACTCCACGGGTTGGCCGGTAGGGATAACGATTTGTTCCACCGCTAACCGGGCCTCCTCCAAAGCTTCGATCTCGTCATCGCTACCGCTGCGGGCAAATAAACGCATATCCGCACCTTCCTGATTCATCGGGTCATCAATGCCCAAAATCCGCTTTAAACCGCGAGAAATTTGGGGCAGGGTATTGGATTTGATGCCGTGGATGGGAATTTGTCTTACTTTGGCAATTTGCCGCAATTTTGACTGATTTTTAACGTGGGAACGCAGGGCCAGCACTGCGTCGGCCTCCTGTAAATCTTTGGTCAAAACGATCGGCAAATCTAGGGCCTGTACTACCTGCTCGATCGGGGCGCGACTGACTCCGTAGGGATAGACATAAACCGGCCAATCTTCGCCATTGGGACCCGGGACGCGGACTTTTTCCGTTTCCGGTTCTTCCTGCAGCCAGGATTGTTCGAGGAGGCGATCGAAATCGTTTTCCCGGTTGAGTCCGCCTGCACCGAAACGGGCCACGGGAGTCATCCGGCCATCGGCCCGCCATCCCTTGGGTTTATCCATTTCCGGCAGATAATTGCGACGCAAAGGGGTGAGGTTTTCCGGTTTTGGTTCTTCCTGAGTGACCTGTACTTTTCCCTCCTCATCTACCCAACGGATTTGGGCAATTGCTTCCCGTCCCCGCAGCAGTTGGTCGATAGTGGTGGATACGTCTTCGTGGATGACCCAGCGCTGACGTTCCAACATTTCGATGGCAATGTCAAAGGTGGGCGGTGCTTTGCGTTCTAAAACGGTTTTTTGGGAACCCCGGCGGCGCGCTTCTTCGTCTCCGAGAGTTACTGCCTGAATTCCCCCGACTAAATCCGATAAAGTCGGATTTTTAATTAAATTTTCCAATTGATTGCCGTGGGCGGTTCCCACTAACTGCACCCCGCGTTCGGCGATCGTGCGAGCGGCCAGAGCTTCTAATTCCGTACCGATCTCATCAATCACGATCACCTCTGGCATATGGTTTTCCACCGCTTCGATCATCACCTGATGCTGCAATTCCGGACGGGCCACCTGCATCCGACGAGCGCGACCGATGGCCGGATGGGGAATATCTCCATCTCCGGCGATTTCGTTGGAGGTGTCGATAATCACTACCCGTTTATTAAGGTCGTCGGCTAAAACTCGGGCTATTTCCCGCAAGGCCGTGGTTTTCCCCACCCCCGGACGACCGAGCAGCAGCAGGGATTTTCCTGTTTCCACTAGGTCGTTAATCAGGGTGATCGTACCGAAAACGGCCCGACCGATACGACAGGTTAAACCGATAATTTCCCCGTCTCGATTGCGAATGGCACTGATGCGGTGCAGGGTGCGTTCAATCCCGGCGCGATTATCGCCGCTAAAACTGCCCACCCGGGCGATCGAATACTGGATTTCTTCTTTTGAGATCGGTTCGTCCCCCAGATCGATCGCCTCATCGGGAAAACGCGCTTCTGGTATGCGTCCCAAATCCATAACCACTTCGATCAGTTGATGCTGCCGCGGGTGTTCCTCGATTTTGCCGCGAATCCGCACAGGTAGAATTGCCAAGAGTTTGTTTAAATCGTCGGTCACTGGCATCCGAGAGGAGGGTAGGGTTTCTGGCATTAATAATAAAAGGTTTTGGCGATTATTGGCTGTTTTTATTTCCAAGATTTTCTTGGGGTCTAACACATTTGAGGGTTAGTTGTCAATTAAAAAAATATTATAGTTTTTTGACCAAGGCTAGGCTTTCAATTGAGCAACGAGAATAGAAGCGGCTTTAACGGCTTCTTGGTGGGCTTGGGGGTCATTTTCAAGGTTAGGCTGGTCTAAATGCTCTAAAATTGGCAAAATCAATGAACGGGCGTAACTTCCATAGGCAATACCAGCGATTTTTTCTCTCAGTCCCAGTTGCTGTAATTTGGTCACGGTATGGTCATTGGTTCCCCCAGCTAACTGCACAAATCCGGCTAGATTGGCACAGAGGACTTTTTTGGCCATGTTAATGGCCGGGTGGGTGGTTCCTTTGCCGATATCGCCGCTCATCGGTCGGCCGTCAGTCTGCCAAATCAGAGGACAGCTTAGGGGTGAAATAGTTTCTCGCAGATAGTGGAGGTAATCAATGATATATTCATGATCTTGGCAACTTATGGCGAGGATTTTTAGGTTTTTACTGACAGTTGCGATCGCTGGCCAGAGTCGAGCAAATTCCTCTCCATGACCGACTTGGGTATGAATTTCGATCGCATCGACTCCCATTTCGATAATTAAGGGGATAATTTCTTGGGGTTGACAGACACGGGATTTTGTCTCGATTATTTGCCGGGGACAAACGGGTAAGCAGCGACCGCAACCATAACAGCGCTGTTCGATCACTCCTCCCCTATCGATAGCATAAGCGGGACAGATTTTTTCGCAGGGACGGGGACAATCGACCGGACAGAGTTGCGGGTTAAAGATAGCTTTACGAAAGTGGGGATCTTCCCCGTCATTGAGACTGACCATTAACCAAGGTCGTCGATTGGGAGATAATCCAGCGATTTTTGCGGCGGTTTCGATGCCTTCTTTGGCCGCAACAATCACGGCCCGGTCGGCGGCCACATCAATACAATCGGCCCCGGCGATAGTATAGGTCAAAGCGAGGTTGCGAATCGTGGGCAAATCTTGGTAACTGGCTCCACAGATGAGCTTGAACCAGTGACCCGCAACTAAGGACTCTAAGGGAGAGGAGTTTTTATCTAGCACTTTTTCATCCTATCGCGCCCAGCCCCTAAATGTCAGCCTTGTGCTGCTCTGATAGTAAATCTTCTGACTAAAGACTAGAACTCTTGCATAATTAATTTTTGAGGTTTCAAAAAAGGCAAAAATAAGGATTAAATGGCACAAAATCTGTAAATAGACCATTTAATTGCTTATTATTCATTCTTAATTCTCCTGACTACTGACGACCGGCTACTGACTCCTAACCCTAACAACAATTTTTGATTTTTACAAGAGGTCTATCTCAAGGTCGCGAGAGGACTCCCGTTAAACCGCTACGCAGTTAACGGGAGATGAATCGCCACCAGAATGAAACTAACGCGGTAGGGTTTCCACTTTCGGGGAGTTTTGGTTCTCGACGTATTTTTTTAGTTGTTCGACAGTAACGCCGCCACAACTAGCCACGAAATAACCTCCCGTCCAAAAATAAGGTTTATTGTCGAAATACTTGGCCGCCAAATCCGGAAATTCTTTTCTAATTAAGCGACTACTAACTGTTTTAAGGTTAGCGATTAGTTTGGTCCATGATTGTAATTAGTTGATATACTAGGCAGTAAGTGTTACAATTTAACTATACATCACATCACGAAACTAACGACAGTGATAACGCTTACCTACCAGTACAAACTAAAGGTAAACAAGAAACAGGAACGAGAGATTGTCCA
>NZ_JAPZSZ010000204.1:0-17564 GCF_027532095.1 Microcystis sp. LE19-195.1E | reverse complement strand
CGATGAACCGGCAGCCGGGATGAATCCCAGCGAAAAGGGGTCATTAAGTCAGCTAATTCGACAAATTCGTGATAATTTAGCTTTAACTGTCCTGTTAATCGAACATCATGTGCCTTTAGTGATGGGATTATGCGATCGCATTGCCGTGTTAGATTTCGGTAAGTTAATCGCTTTGGGAGAACCAGCCACAGTTAGGAGCAATCCTGCGGTGATTGAAGCTTATTTGGGGGATGAATAAGGATTTTAGATATAGCAGCTATCTTCATGGTGAGGTACGAAGTTTTCGTTTTGGGGAGCCGGTCGTCAGTTATCAGTTATCAGCCTTTTTCTCCCTTCTCCCCACTCTCCTACTGCACTAAAGCGACGGAGAATGTCATACCTGAGCTTATTTTTTTAGACAAATTACTGCATTTTTAGCATCCATTCTACTGTGCGTTCATACAGTTCTAAATTACCAGTTTTTATCAAAGCATTAGCGGCTTTTTGCAAATAGTTAAGGCTCGCTACTCGGCTACTAGGATTTTTATCATCGTAGGTGGCAAGAGCCAAGTTATAATAAGCTTCGCCATAATTAGGCTGATAAGTAATTGCTAATTGATAATCCGCAATCGCTTCTTTCTTCTCGCCCATTTTTTCCTTAACTAAACCTCGATTATAGTAAGCTTCAGCATAGTTAGACTGGAGAGAAATAGCCATATTTAAATCCTCCAAAGCACCAGTATTATCTCCCAAATCAAAGCGAATAACTCCTCGGTTATTATAGGCGATCGGATTATTGGAATTCAAGCTAATTGCCTTATCTAAATCCTCTAAAGCACCTTCCTTATCCCCAGTTTGTCGTCGAATAATACCACGATTATTATAGGCGATCGGATTCTCCGATATTCTCGGTGTTACTTGTACATTATCGGGAATACTAGCAGTATCCGTGCGTGCATTTCCCCGATTACTATACACTGTCACATCGATAGGATTAATGCTCAAAGATTGCAGATAATCTGCAATCGCTACTTGGTCATCTCCCACGTCAGCGCTACTATTACCACGACTGTAGAAAATTCTCGCATCACGGACTTTTTGTAGGAATACATTATAATCCTCGATCGCTCCCTGTTTATCCCCTTTTTCAAAACGCGCATTGGCCCGTTTATGATACCCTTCTGGATCGTTAGGATAGGCAACTATATAAGTAGTATAATCTCTTTCGGCCGCGGCAAAATTTTTCAGAGCAAAATAAGCATCTCCCCGGGCATGAGCATGACAAGAGACATTATAATTAGGACGAAAATCAGTTTCTCTGGAGTTATAAAAATAATTTCTTTCCGCAGATTCTCGGATATTTTCGCTACAGACAGAGCGAGAAGTAAAACTAGGTATATTAATCCGATCATCTTGGGCTAAGGCAATATTATAATTATCTACTGCCTCCTGATAACGCCCCAATTTATACAGCACTAATCCCCGATGATAGTGAGCGGCTGCATCATGACGATTTCTTGCAACTGCCGCACTAAAATCCTCTAAAGCTCCTGCGTATTCTTGATATTTATTGGCTCGCATTAACCCCCGATATACATAAGCTTTTGCGTCTTGGGGTTGCAGATAAATTGCTTGGTTATAATCTTGGATTGCCCCTTGATTATTGTTGAGTCTTAGGTGAGCATAACCCCGTTTAAGAAATGCTCTAGAATGGGGAAGTTTATCATAGTTGGGATTAATACGAATGACAAGTGCTAAGTCTTTGATGGCTCCATTATAATACTCGATCGCTGTTTGATATCCTTGCAGGTAATTAGAAGATAAATTGGCTAATTCTACTTCCTCGTCAGCGATTTCAATTTGTACTCTGGCACGGTTTTGATAACTGCTAGGAGCATTCTTGGCTAAAAATAAGTTAGGTGAGCATCTTAAAACGATTTTGTAATCCTTAAAAGCCTTTCGTTTTCCCCCTATCTTTTCTAAAGCTATGGCACGATTATAATAGCCTTCAATTAGATCAGGTTGATATAAAATAGCCAGATCATAATCTTTGATGGCCTCTGCATAATTGCCTAAGCGAGAGTAGAGGTTTCCTCGATGATAATAGCCGCGATAATTTTCAGTTTCATAACCGATAAAACGCTGATAATAATCTAAAGCCAAGGATTGATAATCGAGCAAAGACGCAACAATTGCTAGGTTAAAGTAAACTTCACTTTTATTGGGATTATATTTAAAGGCTTGCTGAAAATCTGCTTGAGCAGCTTCTAATAATTTTAGCTGATGCTGCTTCCTTATTGGTCTTTCTGGCTCAATAAGGGGTGTTTCTTCCTCAATAACAGGGATTTCCTCAACTATAGGGGTTTCTTCCTCAATAACAGGGATTTCCTCAACTATAGCGGTTTCTTCTTCCTCAATCGCCATGGCTAACTTTAACTCACCTCTTTGGTAATAGGCTTGAGCTATTAACTGTCGATCCTTGAATGCGGGAGCATTATAATTACTATACCAAATGTATTGACTGAAATCATCGATCGCACCGTTTCGATCGTTGATTTTTTCTCGCGCTATTCCCCGTTGAAGATAAAGTTTAATCGTACGAAGATCGCTAGGATAGGCTCGCAGAGTAGCTGAATAATTAGCAATTTCTCTTTTGAGAGCATTAGTATCAACTTCTTCCCTAGAAATGACAGGACATTGCAGGTTTTCCACTGCTTTCACCGAGCTAACTGCTAAACCAAATAATTCCCAAAACAACAGGGGAGACAATAAAAATATTTTTCTAAAAAGCTTGACATTTAAACTATTTTGTGCAGGGCGAGTCATGGCTGGCTCTGTCAGGGTTTTAGCGATTAAGGGTTGTTGTGGCATGATTAAAAAAAATTTGCAGTATATAATAATTTGCTGGATTCGCCAATTCAAATCTGAATTGCATCACTAAGCTGTTGACTATCTAAATTACTCCTTAAGACTGCTGGGGAGCAGCTAGACGTAGTTCGAGGGTTTGTACTAAAATCTCCAATACGCAGTTTAAATGCAGTACAGCTTATCCGAGCGTACTTCATAGAATACCTCAAATGGGGTTCGATAGTCAAGACATTTTTGGGGACGATTGTTAATTAACTCCACAACTTTTTCGACTTCCTCCCGTTGGCTCTTCTGGACTGGTTATAGCAAATTAGTAGTTTTAATCAGCTGAAAACCTTACATGGTATAGAATCGAACAAAGCAAAAATATTTTTTGTTAAAATTGCTTTTTTTATTCGGGTAAGTTTTACTTGGCAAAGCTTGCGGGGATTATTTCTATGGTCATGTATTATCGCTTCTCGTCCACAGGAACTAGACAAAGCAGTATTTGAAGCTAACACTTCAATTCCAGCAAATTTTGTCACCCCCCCTTGCCTAGATCGGGTGGTCGTGGAGCGCACGAAAAGTAATGCGCAGGGGTGAGAACCACCTCTAAGCTAAACATTGCCAGGTATTTAGTTTAAGTGGACTTGTTGAACCAAGAATCCCGAAGCACTTAGTGCGATGGGAGCGTCGATTAAAAAACCCTTGACAAATGGCGAGACTTGCTTTAGACTTTATGTATAATGGGAATCCGTGCGCCCATATATATAGGGTTTTTGAGGGAAGATAAGAGAGAAAAAAATAGCCTCAAAAATCGGGATGGGTAGGAATAGGGATAAAGGTATGAAGACGGAAAATTTCTCTCCCCGACAAGCATTAAACAAAGCATTCCTGAGTAGGGATAATTCATGAATTATCCCTACGGAATTATCCCTACGGAATTATCCCTACGATCTGAATTGTTGTTACGGTGATTATAAAATCGGCTCGATTTTTTTCTAAAAACCCTTGACAAATGGCGAGACTTGCTTTAGACTTTATGTATAATGGGAATCCGTGCGCCCATATATATAGGGTTTTTGAGGGAAGATAAGAGAGAAAAAAATAGACTCAAAAACCGGGTTGAGTAGGAAGAGGATATAAGGTATGAAGACAGAAAATTTCTCTCCCCGACAAGCATTAAACAAAGCATTCCTGAGAGTCAAACCGAGTCGTAGTCAGGTGGAGAAGTTTCAAACCCACCTAGGACAACTTTTGGGGAGTATCAACGAGACAGAATCGGAGGAGTTCCACAAAAACCTGCTTGCAGACTTTCTCAAACACAGCTACTATAGTCCCCAACATTTCATCAACACCAAGGGAAGGAATGATTTAGTCATCCATAATGGGAAAGAGTCGCGGGATTCCGTGGGGGTGATATTGGAAGTCAAGAAACCCAGCAATAAAAGCGAGATGCTGCGGAGAGACAAACTCAACTGTAAAGCATTACAAGAATTACTCCTCTACTTCCTTCGGGAAAGAATAACCGAGAAAAACCTAGAGATAAAACACCTGATTGCTACCAATATATATGAGTGGTTTATCTTCGATGGGAATATCTTCGAGAGACTATTCGCACAAAATCAGGAACTTGTCAGACAGTTTAATGACTTTGAGACGGGGAGACTAACGGGAAAAACCACCGACTTCTTCTACAAACAGATAGGGGAACCTTTCCTTAACTCCAGACTCGATTCCCTGACATACACCCATTTTGACTTGCGGGAATACTCCCAAACCATCCGGGAGGACGAACATAACCTTATCAGTCTCTATAAAATCTTTTCTCCCGAACACCTCTTAAAACTCCCCTTTGCGAACGATAGCAACAGTCTCGACAAAAACTTTTATAGTGAACTGCTGCATATCATCGGATTGACAGAGATAAAAGAGGGAGGAAAAAAACTCATCCAACGTCTGCAACCAGCAGCTCGTCAACCCGGTTCGCTGCTAGAGAACGCTATCAGTCAAGTAGAGAGTTTAGATAAAATCTCTCGTTTACCCAATCCCGAAGAATTTGGGGAGACGGAGGAGGAGAGACTATTGAATATCGGTTTAGAGTTGGGGATAACCTGGATAAATAGAATCCTCTTCCTCAAACTATTAGAAGCGCAGATAATTAGGTATCATCGGGGGGATAAATCCCTAGGGTTTCTCAATTTAGGCAAAATTGCCAACTATGACGACTTAAATCGCTTATTTTTCAGCGTCTTAGCAAAAAAACAGTCAGAAAGAAGCAAAGACATCCAGAATATCTATACTCAGGTTCCCTATCTCAACAGTTCCCTATTTGAACCGACGGAATTAGAACAATCAACCATAGTTATCAGTAACCTGCGTTCGGAGAATTTAGAGATTTTTGCGGGAACAGTCTTAAAGGATAGTCAGGGGAAAAAGCGAACAGGAGAAATCAACGCTTTAGCATACCTATTCGAGTTTCTCAACGCCTACGATTTTAGCAGCGAAGGTGGGGAAGCGATACAGGAGGATAACAAGACTCTTATCAATGCGTCGGTGTTGGGATTAATCTTTGAGAAAATCAACGGATATAAGGATGGTTCCTTTTTCACCCCCGGTTTCATCACTATGTATATGTGTCGGGAAACGATTCGACGCGCAGTGATAGAGAAATTTAACCAGAGTCAGGGATGGGATTGTCAGACAATCGAGGATGTGTATAACCGCATCAAAGACAAAACGGCAGCCAATGCTATTATCAATAGTCTCAAAATTTGTGATCCTGCGGTGGGTTCGGGACATTTTCTTGTTTCTGCTTTGAACGAGATAATCGCGATTAAGAGTGAGTTACAGATTTTAGTGGATAAAGAGGGGAAAACTCTCAGGGATTATCGGGTTGAGGTGGTGAACGATGAGTTAATCGTCACCGATGATGACGGTAATCTGTTTGAGTATAATCCCCGCAACCGAGAAAGTCAGCGCGTACAGGAGACTTTATTTCAGGAAAAACAGCGTCTGATTGAGGGGTGTCTCTTTGGAGTCGATATCAATCCCAACTCGGTGAAAATCTGTCGTCTGCGTTTATGGATTGAGTTACTCAAGAATGCTTACTACAAAGCAGATAACGAGTTAGAGACGCTACCGAATATCGATATTAATATCAAGGTTGGCAATTCTCTGATTAGTCGCTTTGGGTTATCCAATGATTTACAAGTCTTTTCTCGCAAAAGTCGTTTAAGTATCGAGAGTTATAAGGATGCGGTGAGAGTCTATCGCAACGCGGAGGATAAATCGCAAAAGCGTGAGATGGAGAGATTGATAAGTGAGATTAAGAGTAGTTTTCGTCAGACTTTACAGTTAGATAATCCTCTGAAAAAGCGCTTGCGCGGTTTGGAAACGGATTTATATAGTCTAGAGAATCAAATTTTGTTATTTGAGGAGTCACCCAAGGAAAAGAAAGCGCGGGAAAGGAAGATTATTCAGTTAAGGAATGAGATTGATAAGTTACGTCCGCAACTGGAGGAGATTGAAAGCGGTAAGATTTATCATAATGCTTTTGAATGGCGCTTCGAGTTCCCCGAAGTCCTAGACGATAAGGGGAATTTTATCGGTTTTGATGTCATTATAGGTAATCCTCCTTATATCCGACAGGAGGAACTCAAAAATATTAAACCTATCTTGCAGAATAATTTTGTAGCTTATTCAGGAACTGCCGATTTATATGTTTTCTTCGTTGAACTGGGATTTAAAATTTTAAATGAAAAAGGCAATTTTTGCTATATTTTGCCTAATAAATGGATGCAAGCTGGTTATGGAACAAACTTAAGGAAACTACTATTAAAAAATCAGCTATTAGCTATTATCGATTTTGGGAGTTGGCAATTATTTGATGAAGCCACTACTTATCCATGTATTATTAGGGCATCAAAATATAAAAATCAATCATACTTTCTTTCAGCCATAGTTAAAAATATTGGTTTTAAGAACAATTTTAAGGCTTATTTGGATAATATTTTTAATGTTCTGAATATCGAAGAATTAGACGATAATGGCTGGATAATATCCCCACAGATAGAAAAAAATTTGCTTATCAAGATTGGCAAAAAATGTGTTTCTTTAGATGAATATATTGGAAAAGAGGCTCATTATGGAATTAAAACAGGCTTAACAGAAGCATTTTTTATCGATAATGAAATAAGAAATGAAATATTAATAATTGATCCAAAGTCTTCAGAAATACTTAAACCTGTTTTGCGTGGCAGAACTATAGATAAATGGTATACATTAAGAGATGATTTATGGTTAATAAGCACTTTCCCCGCTTTGAATATTGATATTGATAGTTACCCCGCAATCAAAGAGCATCTTCTCAAGTTTGGACGTGAAAGATTAGAACAATCTGGAAAAAAAGGCAGTCGTAAAAAGTCTAGTAATCGATGGTTTGAAACTCAAGATAATATTAGATATTGGCAAGAATTTGAAAAACCTAAGATAATGTATCAAAGCTTTCAAACAAAACCGTGTTTTATGTATGATGAACAAGGATTATACTGCAATAATTCCATGTGGATCATATCAAAGCCAGATAAATTTTTACTAGGAATTCTTAACTCAAAAATGGGCTGGTGGCTAATTTCTAAGTATTGTACAGCTATTCAAAATGGTTATCAGTTAATTTGGCAATATTTTAGACAGATTTTAATCCCTATAATTAGTCAAGAACAACAGCAACCTATAATTGCACTTGTAGATCAAATTCTCACGGCTAAAAAATCTAATCCCAAAGCTGACACCAGCGAGTTAGAAAAAGAGATTGACAAAATAGTGTATGAATTGTATGGATTAAGCGAGGAGGAAATCAGGATAATAGAGGGGGAAATAAAATAAATATAAATGTAGTGGACTGTTTCAGCTAATTTGGTGTATTAGAAAAATGCTATAAATTTTATAATCTAAGACTTTAAGCCGAAATCTATTGTCCTATTTTAGCTGAAACAGTCCAGTAGGGTGTGTTAGCGAAGCGTAACGCACCCAAAAGCATCCCAAAGGACTGACAAAAATTTGATCCCCCTAAATCCCCCTTAAAAAGGGGGACTTAAATTTGATACATTCGTTCTCATGAACTCCCAATCGAACTTTAAAACCCATCTCCGCGCTTCCCCTATACCTTCCTCTTACCTATTGCAAGAGTGCCTTATCTCAACAAGTAATTTAAATTCAGTACAGCTTACACCCAAAAGAATCTCAACCAAAATGCTTGACAAAAGCCAAGACTTGACTTATACTTTTTATATAATGGGAATCCGTGCCTAAATATATATAGGGGTTTTCAGAGAAATTAACGAGCGAAAGAAATAGGGACGAAAAGGAAAGCTTTGCCGCAAGGATTAAAGCTGGTTTGGTTAGACTAACTTTATCAGTACCTTTTGAGGAGAGAAAAGTTATGGCTGAGTCAAAAAGCTGGGATTTTCAGAGATTTTGGCAAACTCTAGACTATTTTGATAGTATTCCCCTGTGGAGTTGTCTGCAAAAGCTGCTCGGTTTCGGGGAAGATAAAAAAAATCAGCTAACAAATGAGCAAGGGATGAAGACCATTTTAGTCATTGGTGGGGAAAATGCGATCGGTAGAAAAGTAATCACCCAACTACAGCAGCAAAACTATCAAATCCGCGCTTTAGTCGATAATATCGAGTCTGCACGTCAATTATTGGCTGAAAATGTCGATTTATTTGCTCTGCAAACCCCGCAATTATTCACAGGGATTGAGAGAATTATCTACTGTCAAGGGGAGAATAACCGCCATAGTTTAGCTAATTTACTCGATTTATTGAAAAATGCTGGGATAACCGCCGAAAAAACCCTCTTTGACTTTAGCAATCCCAGCAGTGATATAAAAGAAATCTGGGGTGCGGTGGATGATGTGGTAATGGGAGGAGTGAGTGAGAGTCAGATAACCCTAACCGGAGGACGAGCGCTCTTTTCCGGTATCGTTAGAACCGAAAATAACGGTGGTTTTGCCTCAGTTCGTACCAGAAACCTGAATCCTCCCCTAAATTTATCTAACTACGAGGGAATAGAATTACAGGTACAAGGGGACGGAAAACGCTATAAATTAATTCTGCGCTGTGAAGGACGTTGGGATGGCATCGGTTACTGTTATTCTTTTGATACATTTGATCGCACCCTGCAAAAGATTTCTATTCCCTTTGGTGATTTAATCCCGGTGGTGCGGGCCAAAACGATGAGAGATGCAGCACCCTTTGATAGCAGTAGCGTCTATGCTTTGCAGTTAATGCAGAGTAAATTCGAGTACGATGGGGCCATAAATCCCCGTTTCTCCCCGGGGTTATTTGCTTTAGAAATTGTCACAATTAAAGCCTACGGGGGCAAAAACCGCTTAATTATCGTTAAAGAAGGAGAAATCGCCGAAAAAAGCCTTTTAGATGCCAGTGGTTATCCCTACGAAGCGATCGATTCTGCTCAGATTTTCGCTAAACTTAATTAATTTAAATAAGCTTGGATCTCAAGTTAAACTACAGAACATCGGGTTAAGATCATGACTATCGGGAGCATAATTAAGGAGGTATGTTCATGAGTGAACAGAATCCCTACGAACAACTTGGGGTTACTGAAGAATCCTCTTTTGAAGAAATTCAAGAGGCCAAACAAAGACTGGTGCAACAGTATCAAAATGATAGCAAAATTGTCGAATTGATCGAGTCGGCCTACGATTCCGTCCTCATGGATCGACTGCGGATGCGACAGGAGGGTAGAATTAAAGTTCCCGATCGCATTCGTTTTCCTGAACGTCTGACGATTCCGGTGGAAAGTAAACCGGTTACTAGCAGCAAATCTCCTCACTGGTGGCAAAGCTTAATCGATACACCTTCTGCACGGGATATCGGTGTACCAGCAGTGATTTACGCTTGTTTAGGAGCAATAACGCTGTTAGTTCCCGATCCCAGTGGCTCCCTCTTACCGCTGCTCTTAGCTTTTGGCGTTTTCGTTAATATCTATTTTTTCAACCGCAAGGAAAAACGTTTTGGCCGCGCCTTACTATTCACTCTCGCTGGTTTAGTGCTAGGAGTCGCTCTGGGAGCGGGATTAGCCAGTTTAGCGGCCAAGGCTGATTTGAACATTTTCGGTGATCGCCAAATTTATGCGCTCGTCACTTTTCTGATCTTTTGGGTGATTAGTAGTTTTTTCCGTTAACCAATCGCTCGTAGGGAGCCTAAGATCACGTCCACTGCTTCCCCAAGGTTATTGACGATATAATCAGGCTCGTAGCTCTCTAAACGGGAACGGCTGCGAATCCCCGATAATACGCCAATAACCTTAATATTTTGGCTTTTAGCGGCGGCAATATCCGCTTCCGTATCCCCCACCATCCAAGTATCGGCAGCCGCCGGCAGTTCTTTAGCGGCCTTAGCCATAAGCAGGGTTTTGTCGCGCACGTCGTTGGTTTTGGTGTAATTGTTATTTAGACAATAACGACGATTAGCGGCGAAAAAACGACCGATATCGTGGCGATTAAAGGCATGATCTAGCTCGGATACCCGCCGCATCGTCATCACGACTAAATCGATCTTTAAATCTTGGATTTTCTGGAGAGTTTCCAAAGAACCAACCACCGGGCGATCGTGGACAAGATAGGGTAAAGTATGGACAGTTTGACGACGAAGATGGGCAAATTTACGCGCTTGATCTTCATCTAATCCTGACATTTCCCCGATACGCTTCTCAGAAACCTGATCCCGTTTTAACTGCCAGAATTCCGCTTTCGATAATTCCCCGATAATTTGACCTTTATAGGCGGTTTTCTGTAAACAGTCTTGATAAACTTGGTAATATCGCTCCGATACGTCCATTATCGGGCCGTCAAAGTCGCTAATTAGTCTCAACATCGTTCTAATACTTCTCGCTTTATTAATTTTTATATACAAGTTACCCTAGAGTCTTGACAATGACAAGAGTTTTGTCGGGAAAAAGATTAGGGACCAGGGAAGTGGGGTGTGGGGTGTCGGGTGTGGGGTGTGGGGTGTGGGGTGTCGGGTGTGGGGTGTCGGGTGTGGGGTGTGGGGTGTGGGGTGTCGGGTGTGGGGTGTCGGGTGTGGGGTGTGGGGTGTGGGGTGTGGGGTGTGGGGAGGTGGGGGAATTTCAACTAAAACCCTAAAACCCTAAAACCCCAACCCCTCACTGATTACTGATGCTTCCCCTTCCCTAGTCTGGACGGTTAGCTTAAAATAAATGTAAGGATATGTAAACTTTCGTAACTATCTCGCCAATTGGCTAACCAATGATCCCAACAACTTCTTTATTCGCACCCGTTGACGATGATCTCCGTCTTTTGACCAATAACTTAAAAAACCTCGTCGGCGCTCGTCATCCCATTTTAGCGGCGGCAGCAGAACATTTGTTCGAGGCCGGTGGTAAACGCGTTCGACCGGCGATCGTGTTGTTAGTGTCTCGCGCTACCATGTTAGACCAGGATATCACTCCCCGTCATCGTCGATTAGCGGAAATCACGGAGATGATCCACACTGCCAGTCTCGTCCATGATGATGTGGTAGATGAGGCAGAATTGCGGCGCGGTGTTCCCACCGTTAACAGTTTATTTGACAATCGCGTGGCGGTTTTAGCGGGGGATTTTCTTTTCGCTCAATCCTCTTGGTATCTAGCTAATTTAGATAATTTAGAAGTGGTAAAATTGCTCTCAGAAGTGATTCGCGATTTTGCTGAAGGGGAAATTCAACAGGGAATTAATCGCTTTGATACCAGTATCTCCTTGGCAGCTTATCTAGAAAAAAGTTACTACAAAACTGCTTCTTTAATTGCCAACAGTGCCAAAGCGGCTGGGGTATTAAGCGAGCAATCGGCCGAAGTTAATCATCATTTATATAATTATGGTCGCGATTTAGGATTAGCTTTTCAAATCGTCGATGATATTCTCGATTTTACCTCCCCTACGGAAGTATTAGGAAAACCCTCTGGCTCCGATTTGATCAGTGGTAATATCACCGCTCCCGCTCTCTTTGCTATGGAGGAAAATCCCTATATAGAAGTGTTAATCGAGCGGGAATTTAGTCAGGAAGGAGACATCGAAAAAGCTCTTGATTTTATTCACTCTAGCCAAGGTATTCCTCGCTCAAAAGAATTAGCATCTCAATACGGACAAAGTGCCTTAAAACACCTTGAATGTTTAGCTTCTTCTCCCTCAAAAGATGTGTTAATCGAGCTAGTAGATTACGTTTTGAGCCGAATTTATTAGGGAATCATAGTTCTCGCCGTAGCAATAGTCCAAGCATCGACTAATAATAAAAATAGGGTGAGAATAAAAAGAATTCCATACATCCAAGGCTGAGGAAGGGGGCGAATATCGGTCATATCCAAGTTAGTTTTTTCCTCGATTATTTTGACCATGCGATTAAACCCCACTACTCGCATCGGTAATAAATAGGCTTTTTCCGCGGAGCGATCAAGGAAATAATAAACTAAACCACCCTGTCCCGTACTGCGACATTTAAGTTCTTTTATATCTGTCCAATTTAACCACCAACCAGAGCGAAGAAAAGCAGGAAACCATTGGGGATAGGTAACTTGTATCCCTGTTTCTGATAAAATGACTCTTTCACTTAAAGCTCCGTATAAAGCGATTAATCCTAAGCTAATTCCTACCCAGAGAAAATTGGGATTAACGGGGGAATTAGTGACTTTTGCTAAAAAGGGTAAAGGGATGGTTAACGCCACATATAAACTTAATAAAGTTACCCGAATTATTGGTGATATCCGAAAAGTTATTGTCTCGTTCATTTGATAACCTTAATCAGTAAACAGTAAACAGTGAAAAGAAGGCTCCGAACTTGCCACTTAATACTTTAACACTTTAATACTTAATACTGTTCACTGAAAACTCAAAACTGATCACTGATCAGTGATCACTGAGTCTCCTTGTCCCCAAAAACCATCGTATTTAGTAACTTCGATATCACCAAAAACTTTGACTTGACAAGCAAGACGACGGTTATTATCGTGGTTATGGGGAGGTAAAGAAAGACGCGCTTTTTCCTGCCAATTGATAGCAGAAACTTCGCCCACAATTGCCACCGCACAGGTTCCACAGCTGCCGATGCCGCGACAATTGATTAACTTGGAACCGCCGTTATACAAAGAAATGTCATGTTTTAATAATATACGACGGAGATTTGCACCTCGATCGCAGGTGATTGTTTGACCGTAAACTGTTATTCTAGGCATTAGGGGCGTGATTTTAACTTGCTACAGTTATTAATTAATATTAACACCTATTGACTATTTATATGAACAATGGTAAGCGCATTTGGGTCTATGACACTACTCTCCGGGACGGGGCCCAGCGAGAAGGTATTTCCCTCTCCCTCGAAGATAAAATTAAAATCGCCAGGGAATTAGATAGAATGGGTATTCCTTTTATCGAAGGCGGTTGGCCGGGCGCAAACCCTAGAGACGGTCAATTTTTCTGGAAACTGCACGAAGAACCCCTAAAACAAGCGGAATTAGTCGCTTTTTGTTCCACTCGTCGCCCCCATGTCGAGGCCCGGGAAGATCGGATGTTAACCGCCATTCTCGCCGCTAGAACCCGTTGGGTGACAATTTTCGGCAAATCTTGGGATCTGCACGTCACAGAGGGCTTAAAAACCAGTCTGGAGGAGAATTTAGCCATGATAGGAGATACGATCGAGTATCTACGCTGTCAGGGAAAACGAGTCATTTATGATGCCGAACATTGGTTTGATGGTTACAAAAATAACCCCGAATACGCCCTTTTAACCCTCAAAACCGCCAGGGCTGCTGGGGCCGAATGGTTAGTTTTCTGTGATACCAACGGCGGCACTTTACCCCAAGAAATCGCCCCGATTGTGGAGAAAGTGCGGGAGCAATTGGGCATCGATCCCGATGAGGAAAATGCGCCTCAATTAGGCATCCATGCCCATAATGACGCAGGAACCGCCGTGGCTAACTCCTTAGCGGCAGTTAACGAGGGCGCACGCATGATTCAAGGCACAATTAACGGTTATGGGGAACGCTGCGGCAATGCCAATTTATGTACTTTAATTCCCAATCTTCAGTTAAAAATGGGCTTTTCTTGCCTAGAAGAAAATCAATTAGGCCGATTGACGGGAACTAGCCGAAAAATCAGCGAAATGGTCAATTTAGCCCCGGATGATCACGCTCCCTTCGTCGGACGCTCCGCTTTTGCCCATAAAGGCGGTATTCACGTTTCTGCGGTGGCGAAAAATCCCCTCACCTACGAACATATTAACCCGGAAGCGATCGGGAATCAGCGCCGCATCGTCATTTCTGACCAATCGGGATTAAGTAATGTGTTAGCGAAAGCGCGCAGTTTTGGCATCGATTTGAATAAAGATGATCCCACCTGTCGGCAAATATTGGAACGTTTAAAAATCTTGGAAAGTGAGGGTTATCAATTTGAGGCAGCCGAAGCTAGTTTTGAGTTATTAATGCGGGAAGCTTTGGGACAGAGAAGCCACCTTTTTGAATTAAAAGGATTCCAAGTTTATTGTGATATGCTCCGGGATAGTGGTAATGCGATTGCAACAATTAAAGTACGGGTAAAAGAGGAAGATTTATTAGAAGTGGCCGAGGGTAACGGGCCCGTGGCTGCTTTAGATCGGGCTTTAAGAAAGGCTTTAGTCAAATTCTATCCCGAAATTGCTAACTTTCACCTGACCGATTATAAAGTGAGAATCCTCGATAGTGGTTCAGGGACGGCAGCGAAAACTAGGGTTTTAATCGAGTCGAGTAACGGTCAACAAAGATGGACTACCGTGGGAGTGTCTAGTAATATTTTAGAAGCTTCCTATCAAGCAGTAGTAGAAGGAATTGAATACGGTTTATATCTGCTGCAAAACAATAAACTAGAATTATCGGGTCAATTTTGTCCTTTGGGGATAATTTAGGGAACAGTTATCAGTGATCAGATTTTTTATCCCCACACCCTACACCCCACTTCCTGCTCCCCTTTCTGGGATTGAATGTTTCCTAGGATAATAATCTAGTGACGACAGAATTTTGCCAACGACGGGCCAAGGCCCGCAGATACATATTAACGGGAAACTGATAATATTCGATCATTAACCAGAGTAAACAAATAGCATGGCAAATAAAGGTTAAAATCGACCAAAATAGAGGCACCCATGACAAAGGACTCCCCTCGACTGGAGGAAAAAGATAGGCTCCCGTAGCCACAATTGCTGTGGGAAAAATCACAAATCCTAAACCGATAATTAAGTAAAAACCTGCCATCTCCATTCCTTCTCTCGGTAAACCCTGCCAATACTTACCATTCCAATACCAAGTTAAGGGTAATTGACTATCGGCCATTTTTAAAACTTGTTGTTCTAAATTAGCAGTAAAAATGTGTTGACAAAAGTTACAAGCATAGGCTTCCATGAGGGGTAAAGCGGCAATTTTACCATGGCGACAGACGGGACAAGAATAGGTATCGTGATAGTTTAATTGGGTTGGCTCGGTCATGGTTAATGTGAGTGAGAGTAAAAAAGGCCATTGCAGATACAGCAGTTATCTTAGTGGTAAGGTACAAAGTTTTCTTTTTGGGGAACGGGGAACAGTAGCTGGTCGTCCAGAAATGATAGCAAATTAATTAGTTTACACTTCATCTCTTAGGGGTGATAGTGACAGTGGCGGTGTCAAAGTTGCAAGTTTCTGTATTTAACCCCACCGGAGTTGGGGGAGCCGGAGCTGGGTCGAGGCAGTTTGAGCATTTGTACTAAAATTTCCCCGACGCAGTTTAAATGCAGTACAACCCAGCACATCTCAACTGTATCTTAGTCGCCGATTTCCGGATAATTTGCCCCTCAGTCCCGCTACTGCTAGAAAAGTTAATATTTAGTCCTTCTTTACTTTAAGTTAAGAAACTTATCTAAGGCTAGAACCATATTTGGCGGCCAACGGCGCACGCTTTTTACCCAATCGAGGTCTTGATAGCGGGTATCCATGCCGACGGCGGCTACCCAATTGCTTTCCGCTTCTCCCTGTTGTCCTTGGGTCCATAAAACGGCGCTTAAGGCCGCTCTGACATCGGGAAACATGGGGTATTTGCGGGCAATATTCCGCATTTTTTGGACTGCTTCTGGATATCTGCCCAATTCGTACAGGGCCAGAGCCAGATTAGCTTGCGCCCAGGCAAAATTCGGGGCTAGTTGAGTGGCTTGGCGATAGTCTTTGACGGCGGCTTCCCAGTCCCCTAAACCGCCTTCGGCGTTGCCGCGATTGTTATAGGCAAAGGCATCATTGGGATCCAGTTCTAAAACTTTATTATAATCGGCGATCGCTTCTTGATATTTGCCTTCTCCCTCTAAAGCGGTGCCGCGATTGAGGTAGGGATCGGGGGCATCGGGGGCAATGGCGATCGCTTGGTTAAAATCAGCGATCGCATCCTCTAATTTATTGAGACTGACTCTGGCATTGCCGCGATTACTCCAGACGGCGGGGTTAGTGGGGAATTTGGCGACTAATTGGGTCCAATAGCTTTCGGCCTGGGCGTAATCCCCTTTTTCTGTGGCTTCTAGGGCTTTTTCGGCGATAACTTCCCCTTCTCTAATCTGTTCTTCGCTAATAGTCGGGCTATCGGCATAAGCCGCTATGGGTAGGGCAAAAAAGAGCAATAGACTCAATACACAAGCGGTGATCCAACGCATAATTACTTCATAATTTGTTACTTAATCTTTTCTCAATCTACCCTACTTAGGTGAACTCTGCTCTAGATAGTCTTGATAGCCTAGTCGTTGAAGATTGCTTTGTTTTTCGAGGACGGAATCGGTGAGGGATTGACGATAGGCGATAACTTGCTCTAAAAGATCGGCATTACCGGTGGCGAGAATTTGAACCGCTAAAAGTCCGGCATTTTTGGCATTACCGATCGCCACCGTGGCCACGGGAATGCCTGCGGGCATCTGTACAATTGAATAGAGAGAGTCTAACCCTTGTAAAGTGCGCGTGACTACGGGAACCCCAATCACGGGTAAGGGGGTTAAAGATGCCACCATCCCGGGTAAATGGGCAGCGCCGCCGGCTCCGGCGATAATCACTTTTATTCCCCTCCTATGAGCGTTTTTGGCGTATTCAAACATTTTTTCGGGGGTACGATGGGCCGAGACGATGGCGACTTCGTGGCTAATCTGAAAAACCTCTAAAACTGCGATCGCTTCTTTCATGGTGGGTAAGTCGGAATCACTGCCCATAATTACACCCACTAGGGGCGCTGCTGTCACCATAGTTACTAGAAAATAATATTTCCCCTAAATTGTATCGGGATCGATGCCTAATTCTCGCAATTTTTGGGCCAATTTTTCCTTAGCTTGTCGTTCCCTTTCTTTCTCTAAAAGAGCCTGTTCTTTTGCCTGTCTTTGCTCTAATTCCGCTTCTTGAGGAGTGGGGACTAATTGACCATCGGCGGTAAAATAACGCAGTTTACGGTCAAATATGCCTAAATATAATCCTAACTGTTCACTCCACAGATAACCCTGTTCATTGGGAGAAATGGCTTGATATTGTCCCCCAATTAGTCTAAATCCTTGCAGGGTAATCGCGCGTTGACCGAGCCCTTGAATTCCGAGAAGTTAGTCTAAATTTTGGCGTTTGTTCCGATTCTATCCGAGTAATTTTCCGAAATTTAGGGGGTTTCTAATCCTCGAAAACCGATGAACTCAGAAGGAACT
>NZ_JAPZSZ010000300.1:0-18530 GCF_027532095.1 Microcystis sp. LE19-195.1E | reverse complement strand
ATCTTACACAGCCCAAAGTGCGCCGCAATAGCGACTCTTGTTCGGGTGTGGGGTAAAATCGAAACGAATAGGCTTTTTCCATGTCTCACATTTTAGCATAGATTTCGTAAATGTGCTAATATTTAACAGTAAAGCCGTCGTAGAACGACGGGGTTTCAGACCCAAAATTTTCGATGATTCGAGGGGGTATTGGGGGAAACTTTCGGGATAGGGATTGGGGATTCCCAAAAAACCCTTAGAAACTAACATACACTATAAAGAAAAAACCTCGGTTAATGTCCGAGGCTGCTGTTGTAGGAGAACTCAATGCAAAACAAAAGGAAGATACCAAAACCAAAGAGGTTTTTATCGGTAAATCACCCTTATTGTCCCATTGTAACCCCTGTTTAAGCCTATCGGGATGAAGTAGCACTTTTTAGGGCTAAATAACCTAAACCGAGACATAAAAGCGCATTTACGCCCAAAAATGTCCGAGCGATCGTACCAGAACCTAACCAGATCAGAGTAGGATGGATAACAGCACTGATACCTAAAGTCACCGCCATAGCTAAAGATACCCCCACCGCTAACCATTTTGCTTGGGGATGACCCAAAAGCAGAGCAATCAGGACAAAGGGCAGGATAACACTAGCAAAAAGCGGATTAAGGGCAGAACTTCCCTGAATAACACCTCCTAGGTCGGAAAGAGAACTCCCCATCACTCGGAAAGGCCATTGGGGTAAATCGAAGATATAAAGACCTCTGAGGAAAAATAAGCCAGAACTGCCAAAAATTAGACCAGCATTCAAAAATCCGTTCCAGGAGAAGGGAAAATAACTTCTCAGCCACCAAGCAAGAAGATAAGAACCCAAAACCATGGCCATTTTGGGCAAAACCGCCACCGCGCCGCCATCAATCCAGAAACGGGGATTGAGATAACCGTTATCGCGCAACCAACGCCAAAAATCCCGGAAAGTAATCTGTCCTTTCAAGGCCAATTGTAGGGCATTGCCCGCGTCTAATTGTCCGGCCCCAAAATGATTAAAGGGATCATCATTAATCTTACGGGCCGACTGTTGCAAAACCTCTAAAACTGCATTGGGTTCTTTAATTCCCGCAGCCTTGATTAAAGCTACCACCCCGGCAACGTGAGGGGCCGCCATGCTGGTTCCCTGAAAACCGAGGAACGCCGGTTCCCCCCCCTTAGCCGGATCGATGGTTTCTTGGACAATTTTACCCGTATCGGAGCCGCCTGGGGCAGCAATATCGATTCCGGCCCCGAAATTAGAATAGGGGGCTTTATTTCCGGAGGCATCTACCGCAGAAACGCCGATAACGTGCGGAAAACGGGCGGGATAGGCGGCGGAATTATCATCGGCATTACCGGCAGCGGCGACGATTACCACACCTTTACTATAGGCATATTCGATCGCCTCTTTCATTACTTGGGTTTCCCCTCCACCCCCTAAACTCATATTGATGACATCGGCCTTATTATCGACGGCAAAACGGATCGCTTCGGCAATATCTCCCACGGTTCCCCCACCCGTCCCGGAAAGCACCTTGAGGGGCATAATTTTGGCTTTGTAGGCGATGCCGGCCACCCCGTAGTTATTATTGGTCGATTGGGCAATTGTTCCCGCTACATGGGTTCCGTGACCGTTATCGTCCTCGGCATTGCTGCGATCGTTGACGAAGTCGTAGCCTTCGACAAACTCGGTTTCTCGCAGATCGGGAACTATTGATACACCTGTATCAATAACAGCGACGGTGATCCCTTCACCGTGATTTTCTTCCCAAGCACGTTCGATGTTAATTCCCCTTAGGTTCCACTGTTTGCTATAGTCGGGGTCATTGGGGGCGATAAAAGCATGATAAATATAATCGGGTTCGATCGATTCGGTGTATTTTTTTAGGTCGGAATTGCGGAGATTTTTCAGGAGTTTGCTATCTCCATCGATAATGTAAAGATGTTCATCGATGGAAAAAATACTATTTAAACTGGTGGTTTTTCCCGCTTTTTTGTTGATAGCATTTAACTGCTCATCGAGGACGCTGACGGGTATATCGTCTTTAAAGTCGATCAAAATTGATTGATATTCGCCACGATTTGCTAATCCAGTAAAGTTAAAGAGAGCAAATCCTAGACCGATAATGAATAGGGTTAACAATAAAAGTTTTTTCATAGATTTCCTAAGAATTGATCATTGCCAGCCAAGGTTTTTTTAGTTTTGATGAGAAAATCTGAGCGAAGTTCCCCTATTTTTGTCTCGGTTAAAGATAGAACTAACCAGTTACAAAAAAGTCACCTGTTGTTTATTTTAAGCTCGATCGCCGATCGCTGTTAATTGCCGACTGGCAAAAATAGCTTCGTAGTGGCGATAATGTTTAAATTCCAGGAGATTATAGAAAGGATCCTCCAGGAAAAAGGTTTTATGTTCGGTTATCTCCCCAGTAAAGCGAGTTTTTGGTTCTAGATAAAATTTTAGTTGATTGACTCGCGCTTTTTCGAGAAGATTGTCCCAATCGCTGGCATCCGGCAGAATTAGACCAAAATGGCGAGGATAAATGCTATTTTGGGGAGTAAGAGGCATTTCGGTGACGTGAGCGACTACCTGATGACCGGAGAAATTTAAGATAATCGCTTTCTCGGTTTCCCTTCCTGCTAAACAACCTAAACCATCACAGTAAAAGCTTTTAGCGGTGGACACATCGGTAATCGGAATAGCGAGATGAAAAATTGCAGGTTGATTCATGGTGATCGATTTTATCCGCGCTCTACTAGGTTCTATTGTAGCGATCGAGGGGCAACTGTTACAGGAATTTTTTTCAAAATTGGCAATTACCTAAAGTTTGCCGAATAAATCTAAAAACCTTGTTGGATAATATCTTTAGGCTTTTTTGACATCAAAAAGTGCTGGCCTTTGCAGTAATCGGGGGGGAAAATTAGGCACTTTTTCCCTGAAAATGGGTAAAACCCCACACCCCACACCCCACACCCCACCTAAAGACTTTGTGCGATTCTAAAACCAGCGTGTTGATAAAAATTCCGGCGAAACCAATTGCGATAGTAGGGTAGGATTTCTGTGCCGTTAGTTACCCAAGCTCCTCCTAACATCATTTTATGTTGACTATTAAAGAAAGGAGTGGAATTGTCAGCATAGAGGTAATGGGGTTGAAAGTCAGTTAAGGGATTAAAATCATCTTCTAGCCATTCCCAGACGTTACCGCGTAAATCATCAATTTCTGAGTTATTGCCCGCATTTTTTAACATTCCTACGGGAGTGGGAGAACAGAATTTTAAATTGAGGTTATAGTCCTCAAAGTTATCGTTTTCTAGGGTATAACATCGATTTTTTTGACTGCCATAGGTGACTAAATTCCATTCAGCTTCCGTCATTAAACGTATTCCTTGACCTTGAAAACGACAGTAGGCGATCGCTTCATAATAGTTAACTTCTACCGGCCAATCAAGAGGTAAATCGAGAGCATCAAACATGGCTCGATATTGATAATTTCCTCGCTCATCTACCAGCCAAAATTTAGGATATTTGACTCGGTAATGATTTTTCCATTGCCAAGCTTCTTCATCCCAATAGCTGGGATTTTCGTAGCCACCATTATCGACAAATTCTTTAAATTCTCCGTTGGTAATCATATATTTACTCACCAGAAAATTGTTAACTTGAACTTGCCGATAACCATACTCGTTATCCCAACCATAAATAGGAGAATCTTGGGGTTTACCAATTTCCACTATTCCCCCAGAAACCGCCACCATTTGGTTAGGATAAGCTTGACCAAAAGAAGGGGCATAATGCCACCCTTGAGGACGTTGCAGATGCTCTAAGGGCAGTTGTCTGAGTAACATTGAAGATGTTTCAAAGTGAACACGCTGATGCTCAATTCCCATCATTAATGACCAGAGAGAATGCTGAGGATGAATAGGAAGATTAAGGGGGGTATTTTTAATTATTTCGACCACAATTTCATAGACTTGTTGCCGATATTCCCAAACCTTAGCCACCCCGGGCCACTGAATATGGGCGATAGCAGAGTTTAATTCTGCGGGAGTTGCCGGATCTACTCCCACTCCAAACAATAATTCGTAGTCAGGATTAGGGCTTTTTTTTAATAGGTTAACCAGCTGCAATTTATTAAGATAAAAAGCGGCAGCATGACCTAAATAAAAAATGAGGGGATTTCTTAAATCGTCAGGGTTACAATAAAAAGCTTCTTCTTTGATGATGCTTTTTAACAGCATATCTTCTAATTGCCAAGCATTTTCAAAATAGTCCAGTAGATTTTCTCGACTACATTTATTTAGAGATATAGGAGCCTGTGCTTGAATCTTTTCCATGTTTTTATGCCTCTATTACTGATGATAATGTTTTCGTTATTTACAGGTATAACTGACAGAGAATTAACCCGAATAAATTTTCAGGATCGGTGAAAACCCTAAGCGGTTTTAATCCCTTTGATTCTAGGTCTTTTTCCATAGTTTCTAGGTTAAATTTACGCGAAATTTCTGTCAAAATACTTTCTGATGCTTGAAAATTAACTGTTAAATCGAGTTTTTTAAGATGAACATGGTGAGTTTTTTGACAAATTAAATACATTTCAATTTGGGATTTGTCTTGATTATAGATAGCTTGATGACTAAATAAATCAAGGTTAAAATCAGCTTGAAAACGCCAATTTAAATGGGAAAGCATATTTAAATTAAAAGCTGCTGTCACCCCTTGGGCATCATTATAAGCTGCTTCTAGAATTGCCGCTGGTTTTTGGAGATCAATCCCTAATAAAAAATAATCTCCAGCTTTTAGGACAGTGGCAATTTCTTCTAAGAATTTATCACATTCAGATGCAGAAAAATTACCGATAGAACTTCCCAAGAAAAAAATCATTCTGGTATTATAGGAAGTGTTTTGATAATAAGCTAAGGCCTGTTCGTAGGTTCCAATTAACCCCTGAATGGGTAAATTAGGATATTCTTTTTGTAATTCTATGGCACTAGCTTTGAGAATAGTTTCACTAACATCGATAGGTACATATTTAGAGGATTTTTGTTGCCGATAATAAGCGTCCAATAACAGACGAGTTTTCGTGGAACTACCACTACCTAATTCTATCAATTCGCAGAGACCTGTATAGGCGACAATTTCTTGAGCATATTCTTGGAGAATAGCGGCTTCTGTCCTAGTGGGATAGTATTCTGGTAATTGACAGATTGCTTCAAAAAGTTGGGAACCTTGCCGATCATAAAAATATTTAGATGGTAAACTTTTGGGGGTTTTAGTTAATCCTTTAATCACATCTTTTCCCTCGTCTTTAACCATATTTTGACCGGTGGCAGAGGTAACTAAATACTCAATTTGTAATAGTTCTTGGTTAGGTGGGTTAAGTTGCATAGATTCTCCGATTATTCTCCAGTTTTTTGATTGTTCTCGATCAATGCCGAGGATGAAATCCACTTTGACAGCTTGAATACTGGCAGCGATTATTGTTCTTTGGTAATTTTACCACTAAAACGCCGCAAAATTTACCTCTTGTCTAGATAGACAAAGTTTATGGATGGTAAATAAAAGCTGTTAAATCCATCGAGATGGGTGCTGATATTATCCAAGCAAAATTACCGTTTCAATTAATCAGTAAAGATTGCATTTCCTCTAAGGTAAGATTTTCTTGGATATAGCGAGGATTAAGGGGATGATAAGGACTAGCAAGACGATCTATCTTAATAACTCTAGCAGTTTCAGGAATGATCGGAATATCGGGATCGTAGGGGGTGCTGCGGGTAAGGGAACTAGAAAAACCTTTAAAAATAGAGATTTCTTCCTCCTCCCCATCCACAGCAATAGTCACTAATAAAACCTCTTGGGGATTTTTGAGGGTGTATTGTTCGAGTTGTCTACCAATATTCATAGAAAAATGGCTAATTATCGATAGCTAAAGACCTACTATTGTAAAGCTGAACGTCCCTGTTTGCCAAGGCGAATAAGAAGAAAATGGGCAAAATAGAGAGTATAAAAAGAGAGACCAACTAAACCAAAAAAGCCCAAAACATTAGCGGTAGCTTCTGAATGAAAAATCTCGCGAAACTGCCAAGGTGCTTCCTGCCAAACTTGACAATAGGGAGAATTTAGCAATTCCCCTGACATAGCACAGGAGAGAAAAGGTAAGGTAGAAATTGCGCCCAAAGGACAATAAATCGTTACTGCCCAACGCCAAGCAGTGGTGACAAATTTAATTGGACTGGAGGGTAAATCTTTAATTTCATCGTTAATATCCACCCAAAACCAGAGGGAAATCGGGATTAAAATCTTAGCTAAAAAACTGGTGACAAAACCAATCGGCCAGGAAGCGATCATTAAATATACAGTAATTAATAAAAGACTAGCCACTCGCCAATAGATAATCAACAATTTTTGTAATGATTCGATTTTTGCAAATAAAGACCAAATTAACAAAATTGCCGGAATAATCACCGTAAATAGGACGGCTAAACGATAATCTATCCAAACGAGAGGACGAAACCAAAGTTGATTCATAAACTATTCAGACATAATTACACTGTCAATATTTTACTGTCTTCGGACGCAGGAGCCAAAATCGGCCACAGCTTGACCAACAAACAAAAAAACGAGGGGCGATCTCTTTATAGCCGAGATCGCCCTAAAGCTAGGATTCTACTGTGAGGAGAGAAAAAACCGCTGCCTGACTGCATTAATCTTCATAAATGCGACACTCGGCGGCATCGGGATTAGAATCACAATAATTTTCGAAGTAGGTTTTTTGGGGGTGGTCCTGACGTTGGTGAGCGGCTTCTGCTTGTAATTCTTCCACCGCATCCCAAGCGGCGGCGCATTCGCCAGAGGTGGCACCTTCCGTACTACAGACGGTTCTGGCGTTTTCTAGCTCTTCTTGAATTTTATCTTGGATATTGCTCATGATTCCTCTGGAATTGATCTATTGACACTCTAACAATTATACAGTCACCTTCTCAAGCCACAGGATCGGTTATCCCACTCGATCGCCTTTCCTGTGCTATGAAGCCGATCCTAGCGCAATTTTTGGGGAATTTAACATCAAGATTTCCTGACCGGGCCAATTTTTAGCCTACATTCCGCACTGGAGAAATGCCAGAGGGATTTCTCCCCGGGATAGACAGCGAGCAGAACCATATATCGACTTATTTAGGCCGTCTTACACCAAATCCGTTTTTAATAGTGTGATTAACTGCCAAGTTATCGATTGTTTTTCCCCGCTCCAGGCTTTGGCACTCACCTACTCTCCTATACCTTTTACACAGGATTTAGTATCATTCTAGGGACTAGGGGAAAAAGACTGTTTTGCTGGCAATAGTCAGCATTCCTGTCACCAAAATGCCGACAATGCTAAGGAATCCAATGGTCGTAATGTTGACTCGTGCGTTGAGATCGTCAACCCGCTTTTCTAGTCCCGTAACTTTGGGATCTAAGGCCTTAATATCTCCTTTAATTTCTCCTAAACTGTTCTCGATCGCTTTCTGTCCATTTTCTAGGTTTGTCAGTCGGGACTCGATCGCTGTTAGTCGGGATTCGATCGCTTTCTGTCCGCTAACGATTAAATCTTCTAACCTTTTCAGATCATTCTCGGTAACTGCTGTCATCAGTGACAATCCTCTTAAAGTTGAATTTTTCCTAGTCTCCTAATCAATACTCTATCAATATTTTCTCGGTCGGGTACTCTTTCAAACAGTAATTCACAAAAATCAGATTCCCTACTGAGAGCGCCTAGTGATCCCGTCAAAACTGAAACATTTTTTGATTCGGTTACGGGGACAGCAGCACGGGCATTTATGGCTGTATAATTCCCGTTGATATTATTAGTAATAAAATCTGGGTGCAGCAGGACGGCACGGCAGCAGCGATCGCTGATAAATTGGTAGCTAGGGGAGTCCCCAAACAAGACATCGTTTTAGCTTACCATGGGCCCCCTGTGCGACAATATACCGAGTTTGCCCTTGGCTAAAACCATTAATTGATGACTTTGCCCATACAAGTTTTACCCCAAGACGTAATCGATTTAATTGCCGCAGGAGAGGTAATCGACTCTTTAGGCGCTGTGGTGCGAGAATTAGTCGAAAATGCCATTGATGCGGAGGCCGATAGGATTACCATCGATATATCTCCCCAAAACTGGCGAATACAAGTATCGGATAACGGCAGGGGAATGTCTAGAGAAGATTTGCAACTGTGTAGCTATGCCCACAGTACCAGCAAAATCCGCCAACGGGACGATCTTTGGCAGATTACCAGTCTCGGATTCCGTGGTGAAGCTTTGCACAGTATCGCACAGGTGGCGCATCTGCGGGTTGCCAGTCGCCATGACGATGATTTAGGTTGTTATTGTCTTTACAATCACCAAGGCGAGCCGGGTAATTTAGAAACGATTCCTATAGCTATCGGTACTATCGTCACGGTAGAGAATCTCTTTGGTAACTTTCCCGTGCGTCGTCAAGCTTTACCGTCAATTAACAAACAATTAAAGGATATACAGACTTTAATTCATAATTTTGCTCTCTGTCATCCCCAAATTACTTGGCAGGTTTTTCAAGATCATCAAGATTGGTTACGCATTAGTCCGGGTAAGGATGCCAGTCAAATATTACCCCAATTAGTTAAATCTCTGCATTTGAACGATTTAGCATCCCTAAAACTTGACTTAACGACTCCTGACGCAGAATCTGCTCAAATTGAATTGGTCATTGGTTTGCCCGATCGCATTTCTCGCCATCAACCAGATTGGGTTAGAATTGCTGTTAATGGGCGAATGGTGCGCTCATCGGAGTTAGAACAGGCAATATTTGAAGCTTTCGCTCGCACAGTCCCTAAAGATCGCTATCCCGTTTGTTTTCTCCATCTACATCTTAACCCTCGTTCGATCGATTGGAATCGTCACCCAGCCAAAGCGGAAATATACCTGCATAACCTCATTTTTTGGCAAGAACAGATAATTTCAGCCATAGATAAGGCGTTAGGACTAAATCCCGAACATATACCCGAAAAAGCGCAAAATCAGCGCGTCAGTCAAATTCTCAAGGCTGCCGAAGAAAAAAGCACCTATACAATAGGGGAGAAATACCCGAAAAATCGGCTGGAATTAAAGGCAGTAGCCCAAATTCACCAAACTTACATAGTTGCCGAACATCCTCACGGATTATGGTTAGTCGAACAACATATTGCCCATGAGCGGGTTTTGTACGAACGTTTAGAGGATAACTGGGAAATCGTGCCGTTAGATACTCCGATCATCTTAAATCAGTTAACTACTCGACAAATCGAACAATTACAACGTTTAGGATTAGAAATTGCTAGTTTTGGCGATCGCTCTTGGGCAATTCGTAGTATTCCTGTTCTACTCAAAGAACGCGAGGATCGGACTGATGCTTTACTAGAATTAAGTTTAGGGGGGGATTTACAAACCGCTCAGGTGGCTACCGCTTGCCGGAGTGCTATCCGCAACGGTACAGCTTTAAGTTTAAAAGAAATGCAGAATTTACTCGATGATTGGCAAAATACCCGTAATCCCCGCACCTGTCCCCACGGAAGACCGATTTACTTATCCTTAGAAGAAACTTCGCTCGCTCGCTTCTTCCGTCGTCATTGGGTTATCGGCAAAAGTCACGGCATTTAATCAGTGATCAGGAGATAGGAGTCTCCGAGTCTCCGAGTCGGGAGATAGGGAGATAGGGTGATAGGGATTTAGGGGTTTAGGGAAATTTCAGCCAAATGCTCCACTTCCCCAGTTCCCCAGTTCCCCATCTCTCAATTGGGAGATATTGCTAGGGAAAAACGGAAAGTGCTGCCTTTACCTAATTCACTTTCCACCTCGATTTGACTTTGGTGTAATTCCACTAAACGACGGGTAATCGCTAAACCAATACCACTACCCCCAGAATAACGGGAACGAGAACGATCGGCCCGCCAAAAGCGCTCGAAAATAAAGGGTAAATCCTCTGCTGCGATGCCAATTCCTGTATCGATAACGGCAATTTGTAGGCGATTTTTGTCCCTTGTCACTTGCAGGGTAATTGCACCATTATCGGTGTAACGAATGGCATTACCGAGCAGATTAACTAAGATTTGTTCGAGGCGATCGGGATCGGCCATGACAGATGGTAAATTGGGGGGACAATCTAACTGTAAAGTCGGTCCATCTTCTAATAATTGATCGGCAAATTTTTCGATGAGAGAATTTAACAAAGGCAATAAATTAACAGGTTGCATTTTAATCGATAGATAACCAGATTCCGCTCGCGATAGCTCCTGTAGATCGTGGGTTAAACGTTCTAACCTGCGGGTTTCTTTCACTAATTTCTGATAAAGTTCTGGATTAGGTTCGATCGCACCATCGGCTAATTCTTCTAAATATCCCCGTACCACAGTTAAAGGGGTGCGTAATTCATGGGTAAGATCACCGATTAATTCCTGGCGCCGTTTTTCCACATCGGCTAAACTAATCGCCATCTGATTAAAACTGATGGCTAATTGATTTAATTCTGGGATTTCGCTTTCTGGAACTCGCGCCGATAAATCCCCTTCAGCAAAATTTTTAGTGATTTGTTTCATTTGTTTTACCGGTTTCATAATGCGTTGAGAAACCAAAAAACTCAGATAACCAGCCGTACTTCCTCCCGCAATGAATGACCAAATGGCACTACTATCCCAAGCTGTCTCAAAACCCCTAACCAAGAAAGTTCTCGCTGATCGCACGGTAAAAAATCCCTGCCTTTCTAACTGTTCCAAACGCAAAACAAACATTCGCGGAGAAGATAATTTAGCAATGATAATAAAGCTACTCAATCCCACCACCATAACGAGGAGATGGGATAAAAATAATCTGGTTCCTAAGCTTAATTTTGGTGGCTGCATATTTGTTTAAAAACTCTATTTGTTGTCAATATTATTGAGAGACTGCTGCATAAATATAAAAACCTTTTTGGCTAATATCTTTTGGTCTTTTTGAAATCAAAAAGTGGCAGCCATTGGATTGTTCGGTGGGAAAATTTAGGGACTTTTTCCCTGAAAATTAGGTAATTCGCCAATTCAAAAATGGGGAAAACCCTACACCCTACACCCCACACCCTACCCCTAGGAAAAACTTTTTGCCGCAAACCCTATTGACAGGGTTTCTCATAAAGATGAAGTATAACAGTATTTGGCATCGACAAAACAAAAACTTTGTACCTCACCATTAAGATAACGTCCCTAGATTCGGCTACAGCATCATAAAGAACTCTATCGGGTTCTTCTTGTTGAAGAATCTCTCGTCAAGCTATGCTGTGAGGGGAGAGTAGGTCAAAACCTAACTTTTTGCCGCTCTATGCTATGGTATCAAGATGCGCTACTCTGTTAGGAGATGATTTTGCTTGAGTCATCTGCTCAAAGTAGCGTCTGTTTTTTAACCCTTACCCTTAAAAGAGAATCTTTTCTGTATGCTAGAGGCTAATAATCAGGGAGAGAATCAAATATTTCTCTATGAAGTTGTTTTTTCCGGTTCTTCTGGCTCTTTGCCTCAACGCTTCTCCCGGACAGTCCTGCGAGTACCTAAAAACCGCATGAGTCAAGAAACACAGCGCCTCCTGCGCCAAGGGGCTAAGATTCTCAGTATAAGGCCTCTTGACCCAGAAACTGCCCCGATTAAGCCTAGTTTACCACCTCAACCTTGGTGGATAGAGATCACCACCACTCAGCCGAAATGTCTCTATTATTTCGGTCCTTTCGAGAGTTTTTCTGAAGCTTTATCCCATCAATCCGGTTATATCGAAGACCTCCAATCGGAATCTGCCCTGGGAATTAACAGCGAAATTAAACAATGTCAGCCAGAGGTTTTAACTCAAGAAGATTTTTAATATATGGTATCTAATTTTACAGATTTTTAGGAATAGTTAGTTTCCTCTTGTTTTCGTTTAATAATGCCTTTACCCTCACAGAATTTACAGGGGACGGATTCATTCTCCGTCTCTAGATAGATTCTTTCTTTGCCCTGGCAGTGGGGACAGATAACTTTTTCTTCCCACCAATAATTCTCTAAAAAAGCCTCATCGGTAATATAGGTAAAATCTTCAAACATTGGCTTGTCCTCTTATCGTTGAGATAGCTTAATCTGGATTCATCTTTCAACCTGAGAAATTGAAAATCACTTTTACCCCCATCGTAAAAAAGATCGGGTTCATTCTTCTTGAAACTTAAATTACTTCATATTTATTTATGTTTATTAATATATAATGAGTGTTCACTATCAATCGGGTGTATCTCATATTTGTGAATTTCTCTCACTTATGGTGATCAGCAGAAGTTATACTAAATCCGTTGAGCATAGGCTACATATCAGGACAGGCAAAAGGCACTCATGCAAAAGGGGGAATAAATAATCAGTCTTTATCAATTCCTGCTTCAAGCATAAGCCTGATTTCAGCTAATCTAAAGTCGGATGGTGGCGGATAAAGGCGGGAGTTTTATTAATAATCTTGACAAAAAGCGGATTATAGCGGATAATAACGGGTGGGCATTAGAGGTATGAAGCAACAGGTTAATGGACGTACAAGCGGTGTCGAAATACGTGGATGACCTAGTTTTCGCACAAACGGGGCAACATCTTGACAGTCTGCAAGTTGCGATTCTGAAGGGAGTCCTTAAGGGAAAAAAATATACCCATATTTCTGAAGAATATCATTGTTCGGCAGGGCATACTAAAGATGAAGCTTATCAACTGTGGCGCATTCTTTCCGAAGCTTTAGGAGAAGATTTAAATAAGTCTAATTTCCGTGCTACTATTGAAAGATTAGGAGTGGCAAATGCGTACTCCAATATGGTTAATCCTGTGCAAATCGGTAACATTAACCTCTGTGCTAATCCTTCACAAAGTTATGAGACAGAAAATATTGAATCAATAATAGAAGAAACTGCTATACCTTATGTTAAAGAAAGCCTGACAATTCTGGAAAGAGAAAGACAAAAAGCAAAACTAGAAATTATTCCAAACTTAGTCGAGCTTGGCTTGACGGCCGAGCAAATTGCTAGTACGTTGGGATTGTCTCTTGAGCAAGTTAAAAAATGTATTCCTTAATTTTATTTAATGAGCATTGTCCACACAATAGAGATAATTTATGTTTGTTTTTATAAATGCACGTCATCAGCTATCGAAGATTACGAGAATTTACGAATAAACACGCTGATTCCCGAATAGCTTTAGAAAATTGGCATAAAATTGCCAGTCAAGCAATTTGGTATAATTTAGTTGAGGTTCAAACAGTATTTCCCCAAGCAGAAGCAGTTGGTAATTTTACTGTTTTTAACATTAAAGGAAATCGTTATCGCCTTATAACCAGTATCGATTATCAGAAGCGGCTAATTTATATCAAGTATGTTTTAACTCACGCTGAATACGATAAGGAGCAATGGAAAAATGACCCTTACTTTTAATCCAGAAAAATACAAAGAATTACTAGCTCGCCATTTACCTAAAGTTATCAGAACAGAAGCAGAAAATGAAAAAGCTCTGGTTATTGTCGAAGAATTGATGCACCGTCAGCATCGAACTCCCGAAGAAGATGAACTTTATGAGCTTCTAATTTTTTTAATTGAGAATTTTGAAAGAAGCTTTTATCTACAAGAATCAACCACACCTAATTCTATGTTATTGTTTTTGATGGAGCAACAAAGCGTTAACAAGAAAGACATAGCCATAATCCTTGGCTCTGACAAAATTGCTTCTAGTTTAATTGCAGGAAAAGGGTCAATTAGCCAAGAACAGGCGAAATTATTAGGACATTTCTTTCATGTAGATTATAGTTTGTTTATGTAGGGTTTGCTGAAAAAGTAGGGGCGAAGCATTCGGATAGGAAATCTACAGTTTCAGCGATAGGTTATGCCCGAATGCTTCGCCCCTACAAGACCACGATTCTCTGAAAATCTTGCACTTGTTTTGCGAAATAGACCCCTAAAACCCTTACCTCGTCTATATTTCACATTTATTCAGCCAACCCTAATTAATTATCTCCTCGCCAAAAAAAATCAGGAGCAGAATTTCCACTCCCGATAACCTATTCACTTTAGACTTGCCAATTTATTGGAATATACTGGCAACCTTGGCGCTTACGTCCGGTTGAGTTTCAGCGTAGATATTTTGACGAGTAGCGGCGATTTCTGTGTAAGCTTGACGCACTTCCGAGTTAACTGCCACCGTTTTCACATCGTAGATACGGGTAGCCAGTTGGGGATAGAAACCGATAGCGACAATCAAAGCGAGGAAAGAGACAGCGATAAAGATTTCTCTGGGTTTAGCGTCACTATATTCTGATTCATGAGGGAGGACACAGCTAGTACCAAAACAAACTGCCTGTTCGTTACTTTTGTTGGGGAGAATGTTAGTAATATCGCAGGAAGAACCATCTCCGTAGAAAACTTGACGGAGCATGGAGAGTAGATAAATCGGGGTGAGGATTAAACCAACGGAAGCGAGGAAGACAGTCACAACCCGGAAGGTTTGGCTATAAACGTCACTGCTAGTGACACCGATGAATACAGTAATTTCACTGGCAAAACCGCTCATTCCGGGTAACGCTAGGGAAGCCATGGCGCCGGCAGTAAAGAGAGCGAAGACTTTCGGCATCGCTTGGGCAATCCCACCCATCTCGTTTAAAGCTAAGGTATGGGTGCGGTCGTAGGTGACACCGGCAAGGAAGAATAAGACGGCGGCAATTAAACCGTGGGAGAGCATTTGTAACATAGCACCGCTAATACCCACATCGGTGAAGGAAGCAATCCCTAAAAGGACGAATCCCATGTGTGAAACCGAGGAATAAGCGAGACGGCGTTTCATGTTTTGTTGACCGAAGGAAGCGAAAGCACCGTAGATAATATTAACGACACCGAGAATCGCTAGAATCGGGGCAAAGTAGATGTGTGCATCGGGTAGAAGCCCCATATTAAGACGGATTAAACCATAACCACCCATTTTGAGGAGAACACCAGCGAGAATCATCGATACAGGTGCAGAAGCTTCACCGTGAGCATCGGGGAGCCAAGTATGGAGGGGGAAGATGGCGAGTTTGACCCCGAAAGCGATTAATAAACCAGCGTAAAGGACTAATTCTAAAGCGAGGGGATAATCTTTAAATCCTAATTCCGCCATATCAAAGGTCATTGCACCACCACCGTAAAGGGCCATGGCTAGACCGGCAACGAGGATGAAGATAGAAGCGGCGGCGGTGTAGAGTAAGAATTTAGTGGCGGCATAACGACGTTTTTGACCACCCCAGATGGAAACGAGTAGATAAACGGGAATTAACTCGATTTCCCACATTAAAAAGAATAATAATAAGTCTTGGGCGACGAAAACACCAATCTGAGCGGCGTAGAGCAACAGCATCAGGAAGTAGAATAAACGGGGTTTGCGGTCCACTTGCCATGCGGCCAAGATAGAAAGGGTTGTCACCAATCCTGCTAATAAAACTAACGGTGCCGAGATACCATCCACCGACACCGCCCAACTTAAACCAATTTGGGGAACCCAATCGATTTTTTCCACTAATTGTAGGTTGGGGTTGCTTAAATCATATTTTTGTAAAAAGACGTAGCACATTAAAACAAAGTCTGCTAGTCCGACTCCAAGAGCGAACCAACGAACAGTTTTTCCTTCTTTGTCGGGGATTACAGGGATAAGGAAGGAGGCAAGCAAGGGGAGCAAAATGATGGCAGTGAGCCAGGGGAAGTTAGCCGTTAGCATGGCAGTAAGAAAAAATACCTATTTCGTTATGTGTTCATTTTATGCGACTTTGTAAAATTTTGTGAATATTTTTTGGCCTACCTTTACCATAGGCTTTTATCTATAATTGGCGCATCATCATCGATTAACCCAAATAAGCTTGTTTGACGCGCTCATCCCTGAGTAAATCCCCGGCTTCTCCTGCGATAGTCAAGCGTCCCGCTTCCAAAACATAGCCGCGATTGGCAGTTTCTAGGGCTAAATTGGCGTTTTGTTCCACTAACAGGATAGTTACTCCCGATTCGTTTAATTGACGGATAATACTGAAGATTTCTCGCACTATCTGCGGCGCTAGTCCTAAACTGGGTTCGTCTAGTAACAATAACTTGGGACGACTCATTAAAGCTCTGGCGATCGCCAGCATCTGTTGTTCCCCACCGCTTAGGGTTCCCGCTAACTGCTCTCGGCGCTCCGATAGTCGGGGAAAAAGTTGCCACTGCTCTTCGATATCGCTTTTTACTCCTAGGCGATCGCTTCTCGTATAAGCACCTAACTGCAAATTTGTCAAGACTGTTTGACGCGCTAAGATTCTTCTCCCTTCCGGACTATGGGCAATTCCCCGTTTAACGATTTCATGGGGCGGTAAATGGGTAATATCTTGACCTTGATAAATTATTCGCCCCGTCTTTGCCGTTAAAATCCGAGATATCGTCTTTAGAGTCGTCGTTTTTCCCGCTCCGTTCGCTCCAATCAGGGTGACAATTTCCCCCGTTTCTACCCTTAAGCTAACCTGCTGTAATGCCTTTATTCCGCCATAATTAACCGATAAATCGCTAATTTCTAACATAAACCCAGTCAAATCCCAATAGGATCACTATAGCAGTTATCAGTTATCAGTTATCAGTTACCAGTGATCAGTTACCAGTGATCAGTTATCAGTGATCAGATGTGAGTTTTTAGTCAGTCCCGATGAAAAAATTTTCACCCCCACAGATGAAAGAGGTTTCCTTCCCTACACCCCACACCCCACACCCTACACCCTCTTTCAAGTCAGGGATAAGGAGGAAGCCTGAGCATTTGTACTAAATTTTCCCAGACGCAGATTAACAGTGCTGTCTTTTCACTGATTACTGTTTAGTGAAAAATCTCCCCATCCCATCGATGAGGAGAAAGTGGCGAAAGTGCAGTTATCTGCCTAAAACTTCCAAGACAACTGGGGCAACTCCCGATTGGAAGACACCGATAATCGCTGCCGCACCTCTGGAGAGATCGATGAGGCGACCACCGCTAAACGGACCGCGATCGTTAATTCGCACCACCACCGAGCGCCCGTTACGCAGATTAGTTACCCTAACCTTGGTGCCGAAAGGTAGATAGCGATGGGCGGCGGTTAAACTACTAGAGTTAAAAGTCTCACCACTAGCGGTGCGACGACCGTGAAAACCAGGACCATACCAAGAGGCCATTCCCTTTTTACGGGGGCGACTGCTGGTTTTTACCGCTTGGCTTGTTTTCGGCTTCTCTGCTGGTGTCACTGAGGCAGGATTGCTGGCTGGGGCATTAGCCGGGGCCGGCTTGACTTGATTGGGTTGTGATTGGGGTTGTCCCGTCGAAGGAATGGCCTCTTGGGTTCGGGGTGTAACGCTTGCAGGGACGGTATTTTCTTTGTCCACTAGGGACTCCAAAGTTTTTAGAATTTCGTTAGCATTATCTTGAACCGAACGTGATACTTTAATATCTGAATCAGTTGTTCGACTATTAGAAAAAGCGGACAGAATGGTTTGAGAAGTGGACTCGATAACAGTTTGACGATCTACGATGCTAATATCCGTCAGGCTGTTGCTGTGTCCTGCTGTCTGGGAACAAATTATCGAGGCTGTAGTCCCCACTACGGTAAGGGCAGTTACAGCTTGTAGTTTGTTGATCAGTTGTTTATTCATAGACTTTCTTATTGTGCGTTAGCAAGTTCCCAATGCAAAGCTGAAGGAACTTGCTAACATTCCTTTGTGCTTGCAGAGCTAACTTGGTTGCTTTCTGTTCAACCGTATCACGGAAAATTGGTTGGTCATTACGAGAATTTATATCGTTATCGGGCAAGAGAATCAAAAATTTAAATAAAGGGTTGACTGGCGCTAAAAACCAAGTTAAGATGAAGGGTTTTTAATTTTTTGTCTCCTAGAGGGGATCAAGGTTAGGAAAACTTAGGGAATTAGTGAAATTTCGAGGGGGAATAATGCTAGTATTGACAAGGCTTTCAGGGATTATCAGCCCTCCCCGATTTCCCTCTATAGATGCAGATAATGGTTAATAAAACTGTTATCTTTGCTACAAAAAACCAGATTTTTAATATCAATGTCAAATCGGGTTAAAGGTCAGAGATTAAAAATTATAATAGGGGCTTGACAAAGAACTAAAAATAAGCTGTTATTAGCCAAACTTAACTATAGAATCAGAAATGCTGATACAGGCTAATACTAAATCCTGTTTAAAAGGGATAGGGAAGTGGGGAAGTGGGGAAGTGGGGAAGTGGGGAAGTGGGGGATTGGGGAAGTGGGGAATTGGGGAAGTGGGGAAAGAAACCTCTTTCATCTGTGGGGGTGAAAATTTTTTCATCCGGACCGACTCCTAACCCCACGAAAAGCTTTTTCGGCAAACCCTATCTAGGGTCTGCTGAATAAATCTAAAAACCTTGTTGGATAAGACTTTTGGACTTTTTTCCCCTCAAAAAGTGCCAGCCATTGCGGGGATCGGGGGAAAATTCAGGTACTTTTTCCCTGAAAATTAGGTAGTTGACCACC
>NZ_JAPZSZ010000341.1:0-1096 GCF_027532095.1 Microcystis sp. LE19-195.1E | reverse complement strand
AGCGATACCAATGGTCAACGATTGGGACAGATAGCTGTTAGCAAGATTCAGTTAATTCGTCGTTCTAACGGTTTAGTTGTTTCTCGCTAACTTATATAAAGCCGCCCTCCGCTATCGCTAAAGGGCGGGGTTTCAGACCCATTTTTTCGATGAACAGCTTTACTTCTTTGTCCCTGAAATTAACGGGATTGGTTTTCATTATTTCCTTCCTTTTGGATGGGTTTATCCTGCCGCTGCCCTATCGATTCAGTCAATCCCAATGGCAGGTAGGGTTCGTCACCACCTTTGTCGATCGAGGAATTGTTCCTCTCCTGGGTATCGTTCTCGTTTTAATCGCTTACTGGATTGACGCTAACAATAGAGATGTCATTCCTAGAAAATCCCGCTTTGAATTGCGTTGGCCGATCTTTTGGCTTTCTGCACTGTTAGGCTTAGTTTTTCTGTTGATGATTCCTGTTCATATCAATAATATCAACCAGATTAAAAACAACGCTTTGACTCAAATTGAACAGGGTGTTGACCAAGGGGAGGGACAAATTCAAGCTTTCTTAGCCCAGTTAAATACTCTATCGCAAAATCCCCAACTATTAGAACAGGAGATCTCTCAGAGAAATCAAGTAATTGAAACTGGTCGTTTCCAAGGACAACCGATCAACACGGAACAGTTACAGACCCTCCGCCAACAAAGAGAACAATTAACTAATTTACGGGATTTATCCAAAAAACCGAAGGAGTTTAAACAGCGATTAGATGAGATCAAAAATCAGCTACAAACTCAGCTGCAAGATCGACGAAAACAGGCAGAAAGCCAAGCTAACTTGGAAGCTTTGAAACAGTGGTTAAGAATTGGTATTCAAAGTATGTTGCTATCGATTTGCTATAGTTTGATCGGTTGGTTAGGCATTCGAGAACTAGGTAGTATAAAAAAACGCACCGCCTAAGAAGGGGGTTTATCTTATTGACATCCTCGCCGCCCTAAAAGTGCGGCGATTCCTAAACCTCACGATTTAAGTTTCTGCTTCCACCACCGTCGCATACCACAGTTAAAAAACCATGTACTGTCTTACACAGAGTCCACAGACTTTCGCCCCATTTC
>NZ_JAPZSZ010000097.1:0-5416 GCF_027532095.1 Microcystis sp. LE19-195.1E | reverse complement strand
AGGTTTTTCCTCTCACTTTCCCCTAATAATCCTCCTAAATATTGTCTGAAGCCGTTTTTTTGCGCTTCGTTTTTGAAGCAATTGTCAAACCGCCGACACCATCGGTCAAAGCATGGGGGCATCGCGGCTGGGGTTGTCTCTTTCATCGCCGATTTTTCAACGTAAAGTGCTTACTCTTTAACGATTATACTCGATTTGATCTTTATTTGGCGTTTAAGTCCCATTATTAGTTTAAGCTAATTAGAGACTAACCGGAATCAAGCCTCTGCTTATGCTGAAAACTTCGATCGCCCTAGGATTTTTTCTCACTCAATCTTTGCCCCTTAACCCGCAAGTGCAGGGGGTGGCTAATCATTTAATTGGCGTTATGGATACGACGCAACAAGCGCAGACTAACCCCCGCATTGCTAAGGTGCAAATGACTACCTGTGCCGTGAATTTTTCCCCCAAACAGGATAATATTTATCTTTATCAGGAACAGGCAATTATCGATCGCTTAAATCAACCCTATCGTCAAAGAATTTTAGTCATTCAACCTAGCCCCGATAATTCCACTGTGGAATCAAAAGCTTATAGGTTAAATAATGCCCCTAACTTTATTAATTTTTGTAACAAAGACTTGACAGAAAGAAAATTAAATGTATCAGATTTGGCCGAGTCGGTGTGTACTGTGTTTTTAAAACCGATAGCGGGGGGTTATCGGGGAGAAACTCCCCCCCAGGGTTGTCCCACTAATGCCAGAGGTGCGGTGAAAATAACTAATACAATTATTCTACATTCCCAGGGCATGGATACCAGCGATCGAGGTTATGATAGCCTTGGTCGGCAGGTATGGGGAGCGCAGGATAATGTCTATCAATTTCGCTGGCAAAAACCCTAAAATCGGCTTTCTTGTTTCATTAATGCCACATCGGCAGCAAAATAGGTCAAAATCAAATCGGCCCCCGCTCGTTTCATACTGATTAAAGTTTCCAAAATCAGGCTTTTTTCGTCAATCCAGCCCTGTTTTGCCGCCGCTTTAATCATTGCGTATTCACCACTGACGTTGTAAGCGGCGACGGGAAGATGGCTACTATCGCGCAGACGACGGATAATATCGAGGTAGGCGAGAGCGGGCTTAACCATAATAATATCTGCCCCTTCTGTTATGTCTAAACTGGCTTCCCGTAAGGCTTCCCGACTATTAGCCCCATCCATTTGATAGGTTTTCTTATCACCAAATTTTGGTGCTGATTCTAAGGCATCTCGGAAGGGACCATAATAAGCAGAGGCATATTTAGCCGTATAAGCGAGAATTCCCACATCCAGATAGCCAGCCGCATCTAAAGCTCGACGGATCGCCCCGACCCTACCATCCATCATATCGGAAGGGGCGACGAAATTAGCCCCGGCTGCCGCTTGCGAGAGCGACATTTTCACTAAAACTTCCAGGGTTTCATCGTTGAGAATTTTACCGTCCTCCACAATACCATCATGACCATAAATCGAAAAAGGATCGAGGGCAACATCGGTAATAATAATTATTTCAGGGACTTCTTTTTTAATCGCTTTCACCGTTCTTGGCACTAAACCATCGGGATTATAACTTTCTCTACCGAAATTATCTTTTTTATCTTCGGCAATCAGGGGGAAAAGAGCGATGGCATTAATGCCTAAATTATAAGCATTAACCACTTCTTTGAGCAATAAATCAAGGGAATAACGATAACAATCGGGCATAGAAGGAATAGCCACCTTTTGATTTTCTCCCTCCATGATAAAGAGGGGATAAATCAAGTCATTAACGGTTAATTCAGTTTCACGAACAAGACGGCGAATCGCTGGAGTATAACGAAGACGACGGGGACGAATCAGCATGATAAGTAGTTGAACAAAAGTAAAGTTAACCGTGGGGTAAGGATTCAGGAGTCAGGAGTCGGTCGTCAGTAAGAATTGCGGCAATTTACATTTCTTAAGATAGACAACAGAATTTATGTCCGACTACTTAACAGCGCGTCAAAAATAAAAAGTAAACAGTAAATAGCTGGTTTTGCTCTAGTTTTTTGCTTAGGAAAAAACCGGGGATAGGACGATCAAATAATCCTGATCCCCCTGACTAATTAGTGAAAATCGGGACTATGACGAATCAAACTCATAAACTCTTGACGAGTCTTAGCAGAATCGGCAAAAATACCGCGCACGGCACTCGTAGAAGTCCAAGAACCGGGTTTTTCAACCCCGCGCATTACCATACACATATGAGTCGCTTCAATCACCACAGCTACCCCTTGAGGTTGTAGTAATCCTTGCAAAGCATCGGCAATTTGTGCGGTTAAACGTTCCTGCACTTGCAGTCGTCTGGCGTACATTTCACAGATGCGGGCAATTTTCGATAAACCGATCACTTTCCCGTTAGGAATATAGGCAACATGAGCGCGGCCGATTATCGGTAAAATATGGTGTTCACAGGAGCTAAACATATCGATGTCTCGGATTAAAACCATCTCGTTAGCATTCTCGTGAAAAACTGCCCCATTCAGCAATTCATCCAGGGATTGCTGATAACCAGAAGTGAGAAATTTTAGGGCTTTTACTACTCGTTTAGGAGTGTCTCGTAAACCTTCGCGATCGGGATCTTCTCCTAATCCTAACAGCAGTGTTCTTACCGCTTGCATCATCTCGGCTTCCGATACCGGCGATTTAGGTTCGGTAATCACTTCGGGAAAGTGATTGTAGTCATCATTGTCGAAAATTGCTTTGGACTTAGCTAAGGTCATAGATATTTTTACAGACTGCAATAGTTAATTGATCGGCAAAGTTTTCTGATTTTACCAATTGTCAATAAATACCCTTTGCTAGAGTATTTATTTTTCTGGGCATCTAGACGATAACTAATGAAAGCTATCGGTTTATTTCCTCGTCTTTGGGGTTATCTCCGGTGCGGAAACCTGGAAAAATTGATTTTCCTAGTCACCGAAAAAGTCTTGAGTATCTCCCTAGTTAATTGAGGGCAGAGTTCTACTGCATAATTAATTTATTTTGTCAAGTAGTTCATTTGTTTGTTAGGGCAGTTTTCCTAGAATGATAATCGTTATTATTTTAACAAAAAACTTAGATTTACCAACAAAAATTTTGTCGCCAGATAAAGATAGTCCCGTTAAGCTATTTAACTTATTTTGAAGATGTAGAGATATTTTGCGATTTTATCGCTTATATTCAGCAATATTACTGATTTTTTGGTATTCTTCCTCCGAGTATAAATCCGCCGGAGAAGCAAGGCGATCGAGAAAGAGGATTCCTTCCAGATGATCGTATTCGTGTTGAAAGATGCGCGCGACAAAATCCCTGAAAACTTGACGGATTTCGCGACCATTGCGATCGCAATAGGCCACCTCGATCCACTGATGACGGGGGACAAAACCGCGTAAATTGGGGACACTGAGGCAACCTTCCCAACCCTTGACCATTTCCTCGCTGACCCGCAAAATGCGAGGATTAATCACGGCAGTGGGTGGCATCATCGGAGCGTCGGGATAACGAGGATTGGGGTGAGAAGCAACGATAAACAGACGCAGAGACCGAGCAACTTGGGGCGCGGCGATTCCCACCCCGTGGGCAGCTTGCACGGTGGTAATCAGGGAATCGATCAAATTTTGACAGTCAGCATCGAGAAGATTATCGATCGCTAGTGCTTTTTGCTGTAGAATTGGATTTCCTAATTGGGTGATTGTTAAAACTTGCGTCATCTGTCTAAAGATTAATTGTTTCGCTCTGAAAATCATTTTATCTTGAGGGGAAAAATCTCGCTAAACTGATAAGGCTTCCCTGCAGCAGCACTAGAGCAACTTTGTTAATCAAAATTAACCGTGGATAGGCGTTGGGTTTCATGCTTCAACCCAACCTACGTTCATCTTATATTTAATTACACCCACCCACTTAATCAAAATTAACCGTGGACAGCAGCGCCCAACAACTTTGGCATAATCTCCTAGAGCGTCTAAAATTACTATTAACCCGTCCCGCTTTCGAGACTTGGTTTCAAACGGCGACGGTTAAAGAATGGCAAAACGATCGCTTAGTAATTCAGGCTGCCAATCCCTTTATTCTTAACCATCTTCAGAAAAATTATCTGTCAACAATTGCCGAAGTAGTGCAGGATATCGTCGGTTATCCCGTCGAGATTCAACTCACGGCACAACAGGGCGATTTGATCGCTATTTTCCAGCCTCACACTAGCTTAGAATCAGAATTATCCCCCAGTAATCAACTTAACCCTAAATATAATTTTTCCCGTTTTGTTGTCGGGCCAACCAATCGTATGGCCCACGCAGCCGCTTTAGCGGTGGCGGAATTACCCGGAAGGGAATTTAACCCGCTTTTTCTCTGTGGTGGGGTAGGGTTAGGTAAAACCCATTTAATGCAAGCGATCGGTCATTATCGTCTGGAATTATATCCCCAATCCAGGGTTTTTTATGTATCCACGGAACAATTTACGAATGATTTAATCACCGCTATCCGTCAAGATAGTATGGAAAGTTTTCGTAATCATTATCGCCATGCGGACATATTATTAGTGGATGATCTGCAATTTATTGAAGGAAAAGAATACACTCAAGAAGAATTTTTTCATACCTTTAATACCCTGCACGAAGCGGGAAAACAGGTGGTTTTAGCCTCCGATCGCCTCCCCAAACAGATTCCCAGTTTACAGGATCGTTTAATTTCTCGCTTTTCTATGGGATTAGTCGCCGATATCCAAGCACCAGATATCGAAACTCGCATGGCAATTTTACAAAAAAAGGCCGAGTACGAAAATCTGCGTCTCCCAAGAGAAGTTATCGAATATATTGCCGTTAATTATACTTCTAATATTCGCGAATTAGAGGGGGCATTAATCCGGGCTACTACTTATATTTCTATCTCCGGATTGCCGATGACGGTAGAAAATATCGCGCCGGTTTTAAATCCACCAATGGCCAAAATTTCCACTTCTCCCGATATTATTATGGCGGTAGTAGCGGAAAAATTTCAACTCTCGATCGCCGATCTAAAAGGAAATTCCCGCCGACGAGAAATTAGTTTTGCCCGACAGATTGGGATGTATTTGATGCGTCAACACACGGATTTAAGCTTACCGCGCATTGGCGAAGAATTTGGCGGCAAAGATCACACCACCGTTATTTATAGCTGTGATAAAATCAACCTTTCCCAGCATCAAGACCGACAATTACAAGAAATCTTAGCCCAACTAATCGAGCGAATTAACTCCCTCAGTCGCAATCAGTAGTCGGGGGTAATTTTGACATCCTCGCCGCCCTAAAAGTGCGGCGATTCCTAAACCTCACGATTTAAGTTTCTGCTTCCACCACCGTCGCATACCACAGTTAAAAAACCATGTACTGTCTTACACAGAGTCCACAGACTTTCGCCCCATTTC
>NZ_JAPZSZ010000101.1:0-15118 GCF_027532095.1 Microcystis sp. LE19-195.1E | reverse complement strand
TATCAAATCAGCTATTATCATCGGTGGCATTAGTGGCATTATTATCTTATTAGGAGAAGAATTATTAATTAAAACTAAAGTAATTGATGATCCAGTGGGAGCAATTCCAGTACATCTTTTTTGTGGTTTTTGGGGAACAATGGCGGTGGGGTTATTTAGTAATAAAGATGCGAGAGAATTTGCCAATGGATTAACACAGGATAGTCCTATATCTCAAGTCGCTTTTCAATTTTTTGGATGGATTGTAGTCATGGCATTTACCTTTATTTTTAGTTTAATTCTCTGGCTAATGATTGGCAATCTCCTCTACTATATGCAAGTAATTGTTTTACGTCAAAAGAACCCACAGGTTAATTCCTCTCCTGTTGTCAGGAGTCAATCCTTCAATGTTTCTGACCTATTCTTTTTATTTTGGTCACGGGGAAGGGAAGGAATCCGAGTATCATTACCCGAGGAATTAACGGGTAGCGATGGGGTATTTAGTGATTGAAAAATTAATGTTTATTCAATAAGTTTTTGGCAATTTGGATTATCTTGCAAAGCTCGATCGATGCGCGATTTCCAATATCTGTCATTATGCCAACTTTTTGCCCAAGATTGAGCTTCTTTAAAGTTATCAGAAGTTGGGGGGATTTTGCACAAAATTTCAAAACCACCTTCTCTACCCGGCACATCAGCGACAAAATTATTTTTAGCTAGTCCTACTGCTTGCTGAATTAACCTTAATTCAGTTAATTGAGTCCCACACTTTTCAGGAAACTGATCACCTTGTTTCCTTTTCAAGTCTTGCAGTTGTTGAATATTCTCTTTTAAGGTAATATTCTCATCTCGTTTAGCACAAATTTCTGGAATACTAGGTGAGGGGGTCCCCACAGGATTTTTTGGTTGCTCAAATGACAAGAAAGTAAATCCAAGAAAGCCTAATAGTGCCAAGAAAGATAATATTTTAGTTAAACCAGCAGGAGAATTCTCCACATCAACTAATTTTTCTAGTTCTTGTTTAACCCATTGAACATTAAATACCCCTTTATAAATTCGATTGGCCACTTCTAGATACTCATTATTTTTAATTACTAATTCTGCTTGCTGAAGTGCCAATTTTTCCGGTTTATTATCAGCAAAGACTCTCCCCTGCAAAATGTCTTGATAGATTTCTAATGTTGACCTAACATTTTTATCAGGATTTAAGAGACTGTTTTGTATTTTCTGGAGATGGGCTGCCGCTTTATTTTGTAACCAATTTTCTACAATATTTTTCTGAATCAATTGTTCAATTACTGGTTTTTCTTCTCCTTCCCGCAACTCATTTTGATTGTCGATTAGCAAACCGATAACTATTTCCGTTAACTCCAAGTTACCACCCGTCCAAGCTAAAGTTTCCTCAATTAAAGCTGCTCGTTGATTCTCCTCAAATTTGGGCGTTAATTGTTTTTCAGCCAGTTGATATGCTTCCCCTTGACGTGCTATCTGTGCTTTTCGTTTGGCTGCGATTTCACTTAACTCTAAAAAACGCTTTTCTGACTCATTAATATCTTGATTTTCACTCCAAGTTAAAGCTTCTGCTAAATCTTGATCAGAAAGAAGTTTACTAGCATCTTCCCCTGAATTTAACCAAACTTCGTACTTTTCAATGTATGGAGGGATTTTATTTAATTCCGTTGTCACCCAATTTTCATTAAAAACATTTCTATAAATCTTATTATAAACTTTTAACTTTTGTCGGTCTTGAACTACCAATCCTGTTAAGCGTAATTCTATTTGATCGGGACTACCATCATCGGTAATTTCACCATTTTTTAAAATTTCTAGGTAAAGCTTCAGCATTCTTCTACCCGTGACACGCTTATTTAATAAACGATTCCGAATAGTTTTTAGGTGTTCTGGACTATCTTGAGATACCCAGTTACTAATTACTTGCGACTGGATAAAATCGCCGACAGTAATCGGGGTTGCTGGGGATTCCTTGCCAAATCCAGGGCGAGATGTGGAGATTAAATGACAAATTTTTTGAGTTAAAAACGGTTGTCCACCTGTCCAGTCTATAACCTCCTCTAAAACCCGTTCTGGTGCGATAACTTTGTCCTGCAATCCCTCGGCAAGTTTTCTGGCATCCTTTATAGTAAATCCAGATAATCGAATATCTTGACCAATATTAAAAGGACTACGATTATTATCTAGAATAAAGTTAGAAACTGCCGCTACCCCCAACATACAAAAGGTTAGACGTTGGTAATCCCTATTATGGGGACGTTTTTCATGACAGCTACGCAGCCAAGCAAAGAAATCATCTGTGGAAAATTTTAAACTCAGAACGCTATCAATTTCATCGAAACAGATAACAATAGGTCGGGATACCTCCTTTAAGAGAATTTCCTCAACAAATTGATCAAGACGATTAATAGCTGATTTATAGGCTCGTTCATCCCACCAAGTTTGCTCTTTTCCCCGAATAGAAAGATCAAACCGTTTAACCAGTTGCTCAAATAATACTCGATACCAAATATCTTCGGAGATGTTTTTTCCTATACCACTCAAATCAATGGTAGCACAATCAATATTATCCTCTTGCAGTCGTTTTTGTGTCTGTGCCCACAAACTTGATTTTCCCATCTGACGGGAATTTAACACATAGCAATACTGTCCATTTTTTAGATAGTTATAAAATAGATCATCTGCTTCCCGCTTGATATAACTAGGTGCATCTAGGGGAACGCTGCCTCCAACATGATAAAAATTGGTCGCCATAGCATTAAAATTAGCAATTTGTCTGATTGGTTAAGTTCGATGAATAATTTAATCAAAGGTTATCTGTGCCTAAGCTAGTCCGCATTTAAAGTTCTGGGTTCGATGGGGGAACGGGGAACAGGTGAAAACGAATATTAGATTTAGATGTACAACAGTTTAACTCAATATATTGGATTTTAGGAGGATAGGCGATACCTAAAATAGTCGCTGTATAGTGGATAACGGGGTTGAACAGCATTCTGCACAAAGGTTACTAATCCTAAACTATGAAGTTGCCAATTAATTGTTGCACCTAAATCAACGGGAGAAGAGGACTCTACAACCTTTTTCATTCCTGCTGCTAGGTTTGGATGTTCTTGTAAGTTTAGCAAATGTCCTCGCAAATGATCCCCATAAATCCCCGCTTCCTCGGATGCTGTCTCTAAAAAATCTGCTAAAGACAGTTGTTTTTGGGTAATCCCATAAATCGCCTTTTGGATTAAATAGGGATGTCCCCCGACAAGATTAATTATTTTTTGCAGTTCATCTTCTCCCAAGTCAGCCTGATATTTATTGGCTAGAATCAAGACCTGTTCTAGAGTAAAATCAGGTAACAGGATTTCTGTTCCTACATTCACAGGAGATTTATTCAGGTCAGCAGGAACATAATTTTCTGTGGAGTAGGTGATAATTAAGTGTAACTTTTGCCAAGTATTATTATTTTTTGCCTCCTCGTGCCAAAGACGAAATAAACTAAGGAAATCGTCGGCAACGCTGGTATAGGCAAAGAGACTATCTATCTCCTCTAAAACTAAAATTAGGGGTTTATCCAGCTTTTTGAGCAAATGGTCTTCAAAATAGGCAGTACAGCTATAAAGTCCTAATCCTTCTTGCCATTTTTCCTGAAAGAGAGCTGCTAATCCTAATTTCTTGGAAATAATCAAAGCAACCCAAGAGAGCAATCGGTCTAAATCGCTGAGAATGCCTTTACTTGCTTGTAAAAAACTGAAACTGACGGTTTTATACTCTCTTTTGTCAACTTGACTCAAAATTCTATCGACTAATAGGGTTTTACCCATCCCCTTGGCTGATTTAATCCGCAATAATGAACCTGCTTGACTCACCGTCTCCAGACAAAGCTGTTCCACTGGAGGACGTTCAATATACTTGGAAAAATCCGCGGCCCGGTTTTCTCCCTCATCCTCAGACGTGGCAGCTGGTGTTTCCTCCAACTCATCCCAGTCAGCGATTTCTTGATAATCAAGGGCTAATTTTTGACAAATTTCAAAAAAATTGAGATTACTAATCGATTTACCGTTAAGAAAAAGGCTAAGAGTCGATTTTGCGAACCCTAACTCCTCAGCAAGCAGCTGTTGAGTTCCGTAACCATTGCGTTTAACTGCTTGTTTGACTCTAGGGATATATTCCGATTTTACTTTAAGCGATCGCCCCATAACCGTGAAGATTATTGAAAAATTAATGACAACCTAATCTTATCTCAAATAAATCAAACGTATCTCAGACATTTACTCAAACGTATCACAAAAAACTCAGACATATCTCAGACATTTTAAATTGTTCTATGAGAACCTAGAGATTCAGACACAAATTAGTCTTCAAATAAAAGTCAGACATAATATCACAATTCCCAGTCCTCGACTCACACTTCGATGCGTAAATATGAAGGATAGAAAAAAAACTATAGGGAGCAACGACCGTGCATTATCGAAAAATCAAAAAGCTGCTATCTTTAGCTCTAATCACTTTCGCGTTATTGCTGCCTTTTTGGGAAGATAGTCGTGTCCAAGAAGAAGCAAAACCAAAACTCGTCGATCTTATCGAAATCCTGATTCAAGCCACGAAAATCTTGGAGGAATAAGTAGGGAGGCACAATTATTTGTAGGATGGGTTAGCGGTAGCGTAACCCATGCGGGGGTTGGGTTTCATGCTTCAACCCAACCTACGTTCATCTTATATTTAATTCCACCCACCTACTTAACAAAGAAAGTTGGTGCAATGTAGGGGCGCAACGTGGTCAGTGAGTTGCTCGAACTGCTTGCGCCCATAATGTAAGATTGTGAACATTTCACCAAAAAGTAACTGGTAGGCATAATCCTATACTATAATCAGTACAGTCATGAACTAGGCTCCTGTCCATCTGACTTGATTGACGTTTTATCTAATTTGGTTTATACCCCTCAGCAACATTCCTAAATTTATTGGAATTTTATGGCTAAAACAACTGATACCAATTATTTAACCTCCGCGGAGAAGTCTCTTTTATCTGATTTACTCAAAGTTAATGCTGCCACTGTCTTGAGCTTTGAAATTGAAACAGATAGAATTGGAGAAGCTAACTTACAAGATAAATTAGAAAAACTAGCGGACAAAGGCTATATCAAAGTCAATGAAGAAGAAAGCTACAAAATCTTTACTCCCACTTGGAAAACTCGTTGGCTGAGGGTAAATGGTATTTTGTAGTCAGGTTCTAACGGAATTAGATAAGTTTCCTTTTTTCAGTTCATTCACCCATTACCTATTTTTGGTAGATTCTCAGACAACTGCCGCCACCGACCTTTCTAGTGAAATACGGAAACTTCTGGGAGAAGATCGGTGGCCTTTTGTGGTGACTGCGATAATTATTGGAGTAGCAGTTGAAACTAGAAGTACCTATTTCTCAGCTTTTAGGATTCGTCATTTATTTCCCGATTTAAAAAAGGATTTTTTAAATACTTTTGTTAGGTTATTAATTCTCAAAGTTCTTATATCAATACTCTTATACCTTTTTATTCAATTTATATTTTCTCTATTAAGCTCAATCGAGGATAATGTATATGTTGGTTTAATCATTGCTCTGGTCTTCGGTTTTATTATTAGTTCCTTAAACCCTAATTTAGAACAAATCGACCAAGTAACGGGTGGATTTAGCTTATCGACAATTAATCCTGTCTCCAGTCTGATCAAAAAGCTATTAGAGTTGTACCAAGGATTTCAAATATCTATTATTAAGCCTTTAGACACGAAACTGCTAAAGAAGAGAACCAGCCTATATAATTCTATCAAGCCTAAATTTAATTGTTTTCAAATAGTTACTCTTCAGGAATACATCCAAGAATTAATCAGTAGATTTACACTGAAAGAAACGCAAGAGAAATATCAAGGAAAATTAAACGCTATCATCGGGGAAAAATTTAGTGACGAGGATAAGAGAGAAAGATTAATATGGTTATTATTTGATATAAGGGAGGTTACTTATGAAGAGATCAATAAAATTATAAATGACTCGAAAATTAGAAATGACTCGGATAAATCAGAAATTTTAGAAAGACTACGAGACATAGAACAGGGGAATAGTAGGATAAATTAAACGTCGGCCAGTTAATTAAATACACTTGTACTGTCTCTAATCGATTAACTGGAATCGATAAAAATCCTTGAGCGGGAGTGATGGGTTGACTTTTCCTGACAATTCTCGCTATCTGGATCAGAAAAAAAGTAACCGATGTGGTAATAATTCGGTAGTAGTGGCGTAGCCCTCTTGCTTACCTGGTATGAATTGTGTTAAATATTTATTAATAAAAATAATTGCAACCCGCTCAGTCTTTAAACCTCTAGCTTGAGCATGACTTTTATAATAAATATCTTTTTCTGGCTCCTGTCTGGCTGACTCAAATATCAGTCTAGCACCGAACAAAATACCCCCTTCACCTCTATTCCCCTGTCAAGCGTTGTGGTTCTCACCATACTATCAAGAATGGTTCTATTCATAATGGAAAACCCAAACGTCAAGGTAAAGAATGTGGTCAACCGTTGGTGATCAATCCCACTAATAAAACCGTCTCTGACGAAACCAAACAATTAATTGATCAACTCTTGCTCGAACGAATTTCCTTGCGAGGAATTGCGAGAGTAACAGGGGTAAGTTGGTCATGGTTACAAAATTATGTCAACAATAAACTGGCGGCTGTTCCCCGTCAAGTAAAGGTTTCGGACAAACCAAAAGGTAAATTGTTTAGAGAATGTGATGAGATGTGGTCTTTGGTTTTTTCTAAGACGATAAAGGTTTATATTTGGCGGTTAATTGATAGAAAGACAAGGGAAATTATTGGTTACTATTTAGGGTATGCTGAAAAAGTTTTTCCTGGGGACAGGGTGTGGGGTGTGGGGTGTGGGGTGATGGGAGTTGGGAGTGCCGGAGTTGGGAGATTAAAGCTGCCTTTTGCATGAGTGCCTTTTGCCTTCAGAAGCTGATCACTGAAAAGACTCCCCCAACACCCATCTCACTGCCGGGAAAATCGCTATAGAATAGAGAAAAAAGAGAATTGCGAGGAAAAAACTCTGTCTTTTAACCCGATTGTCATTCCCCCTTCCCCGGAAAATCCCGCTCGCTATCTAGTGATCATGCTGCACGGTTGGGGTGCAGATGCCATGGATCTGGCCCCCCTTGCATCGATGCTGGATCTAGCTGATTGTCAATTTTTGTTTCCTAATGCTCCCTTCGATCATCCCCAAGTGCCGGGGGGACGCGCCTGGTATGCTTTAGAAACCTCCGATTATCAAGGTTTAGTCGCTAGTCGTCAACAGTTGCACGATTGGATTATTTCCCTAGAAGCAACTACCGGTATTCCCCTAGAGCGGACTTTTTTGACTGGTTTTTCCCAAGGGGGAGCGATGACGCTGGATGTGGGTTTATCTTTACCCTTGGCGGGATTGGGTTCCTTGAGTGGTTATCTGCACGGTGAACCCCATCCCCAAGGACCACAAAATGTCTTAATTGTTCATGGTAAGCAGGATCCCGTCGTTCCTATCGCAGCTGCTCGTCAAGCCAGGGATTTACTGCTTGGTTTGGGGGTTAACGTCGAATATCACGAGTTAAATATGGGTCACGAAATCCCGATTCCGGCACTGACTATTTTACGCCAATTCCTCCGCAATCGTCTAGAAACTGCATGAATAATGCTCGTCAGCTGGCTTTGCTGATTTTACGGGATATCGATCGCTCCTCCGCCTATCCCGATCGCGCTCTTGATCGCCATTTGTCCGCTAGTTCCTTAAATTGTCTTGACAAAGCCTTGACAACGGAGATTGTTTATGGTATAATGCGCCGACAAAGAACTTTGGATGCGCTGCTCGATCGCTTGGGGAAAAAAACCGCGGCCCAGCAACCCCCGGATTTACGGCGAATTCTCCATATTGGTCTTTATCAACTGCGTTATCTATCCCAGATTCCCCCATCGGCGGCGGTGAATACGGCGGTAGAATTAACTAAAATCAGTCATTTAGGCAAATTAGCGGCGGTGGTTAACGGAATGCTGCGGCAATATCTCCGTTTAACTGCTAATGGCGACGATCCTTTACTTTTACCGGAAAATACCGCTTCTAGATTGGGTATTCTCCACAGTTTCCCCGATTGGTTGGTGCAATTGTGGTTAGATCGCTTTAGTGTTACGGAAACGGAACAACTGTGTCAATGGTTTAATCGCTCTCCTGACCTCGATATTCGGATTAATCCCCTGAAAACTAGCCTAGAAGCCCTAGAAAATGAGTTAGAATCAGCCAATATAACTTTTAATTATCTTAAGTTACCTCTAGCTTGCCGTTTAACCTCTGGTTTAGGCAATATTGAGCGTTTAGAGGGATTTCGAGCCGGAAATTACACCCTACAGGATATTAGCGCCCAATTAGTCACTTATCTACTCGATCCCCAGCCCGGAGAGACAATTATCGACGCTTGTGCAGCACCGGGGGGAAAAACCACTCATATTGCCGAATTAATGGGCGATCGAGGTAGAATATTAGCCTGTGATCAAACGGCATCCCGTTTACGACAGTTAGAAGCCAATATTAAAAGATTAGACTTAAAAGCGATCGAAATACATCTAGGGGATAGTCGCGATCGTCCCCAGTGGCACGGCATCGCCGATCGTGTACTAATCGATGCTCCCTGTTCAGGATTGGGAACCCTGCACAAGCGTCCTGATATACGTTGGCGACAAACACCCGAAAATTTACCTGTACTAGCCAAACGACAGGGGGAACTTTTAGCCTCGGCTGCCACTTGGGTAAAACCGAAGGGAATCTTAGTTTATGCCACCTGTACTCTCGATCCGTTAGAAAATGAAAGAGTGATCGAGCAGTTTTTAGCCGCTCATCCCGATTGGAAAATGGCCACTCCTGACTCTAATTCATGCTTCTCAGAATACTATACAGAAACGGGAGCGATCGAAGTGTTACCCCATCGGCATAATCAAGACGGTTTTTTTATGGCTAAGTTAGTCAAGGAAGTGTGGGATGAAAAATAAACAATTACTGAAAATTCTCATCGGTGTTGCTTGGATTGATGGTGTCATTCAACCATCAGAAAGAAATTATTTACGACAGGTAGCTGTGAGGGAAAAACTTGATGATGATCCGGAGATAAAACCACTATTATCGGAACTAAAACCAGTTAAAACCGGTGAATGTTATCGATGGTTAGAGTCCTATTTAGGCGATAATCCTAGTCCAGAAATCTATCAAGATCTACTAACATCGATTAGCACTTTAATCTATAGCGATGACGACGTGGACGTACAGGAAGCAAAATTATTAACCAAAGTGCAGAGTTTTGATCCGACTCATGATAGCCATCGATCGATGTTAGATAAATTAGTGACGGGAATTCAGAAATTGTACCACAAAGCAATTACTGAAAGTAATTAAGGAGTAGCTATCAGTGATGAGCAGGTCAAAAATTTCCCCGATAAAAACTGATAGCTGATCCCTAGATTTTAGGTAATAACTGTGGGTTGTTCCCGTCCGGTAGATTGACGAATTTGACCGATTTCTTCGGCTAAATCAATTAAGGGTTGTAGGGCCTTTTGGGTGTCGATATCGTGTTTACTTGCGTCCGGTTCATAACTTTCTAGATAAACCCGGAGAGTTGCTCCTTTAGTTCCCGTACCCGATAGACGATAAATAATCCGAGAACCATCGGTAAAACCAATGCGAATGCCTTGATTTTTACTCACACTACCATCCACGGGATCCGTATAGCTAAAATCATCGGCATATTCCACTTCATAGTTACCAAATTGTTTACCCTTAAGGTCTAAAACCAACTTCTGGAGACGTGCCATCATCTCTTTTGCCGGTTCTAAGGCGACTTCTTCATAATCATGACGAGAATAGAAATTACGACCAAATTCTTGCCAATGACTGCGAACAATTTCCTCTACAGATTCCCCTTTAACTGCCAAAATATTTAACCAGAAAAGAACCGCCCATAAACCATCTTTTTCGCGAATATGATTGGAACCCGTGCCGAAACTTTCCTCCCCGCAAAGGGTTGCTTTCCCCGCATCCAACAAATTACCGAAGAATTTCCAACCGGTGGGAGTTTCATAACAGTCAATTCCCAGTTTAGCCGCTACTCGATCGGCCGCCGCACTGGTGGGCATCGATCGCGCTACTCCCGTGATACCATTTTGATAGCCCGGTACTAGATGAGCGTTGGCTGTTAGTACCGCCAAACTATCACTGGGGGTAACAAAAAAATTCTGACCGAGGATCATATTGCGATCGCCATCTCCATCGGAAGCAGCCCCAAAATCCGGAGCCTCTTGACCGAAGAGAATTTCTACCAGATCATGGGCATAGACTAGGTTAGGATCGGGATGACCACCACCAAAATCCTCTAGGGGAATACCATTTAATACTGTACCTTTGGGCGCGCCTAAACGCTGTTCAAATATGGCATAAGCGTAGGGACCGGTTACCGCATGGAGAGAATCCATGCACATTTTAAACTTACCAGAAGTGAGTAGGGTCTGAATGCGATCGAAATCAAAAATCTTTTCCATCATTTTGACATAGGGAGTGACCGCATCGATCACTTCCACATCCATAGTTCCCAGTTTAAAGGAACTGGGGCGATCGAGATTAATATCGGCCCCTGAGAGGATTTTATAACTGCTAATCACCTTAGTCTCGGCATAAATTGCATCGGTGATATTTTCCGGGGCCGGTCCGCCGTTAGTAATATTGTACTTAATGCCAAAATCGCCCTCCGGACCGCCGGGGTTATGACTAGCGGAGAGAACAATACCGCCAAAAGCGTTATTTTCACGAATTAACCCAGAAATAGCGGGAGTGGAGACAATACCATCGGTTCCCACGAGTATTCTACCGATACCGTTAGCGGCGGCGATTTTCAGGATAGTTTGAATAGCTTGACGGTTATAATAACGACCATCTCCACCGACAACTAGGGTTTGACCCTCGATACCGTCTAAAGTATTGAAGATAGCTTGAATAAAATTTTCCAGATAATGGGGTTGTTGAAAAACGGGAACGGATTTTCGTAGTCCGGAAGTCCCCGGTTTTTGGTCACTAAAGGGTTTTGTGGCAACGGTTTCAATCGTCATAGTCTTTTCTTGATAGGCTGAGGCAATTGTCAACTTAAGTATATAGCAGTAGGTTGACAGCCAAGAAATCAGCTAGGAAAGACAACAGCTGGGGAGTCCCCTGTCATACTAAATCCTGTTTAAAAAGTCTAGGAGAGTGGGGAGACTACTTCGTGCGCGTTGCGGGGGGGAGATAGGGGAGTGGGGAGATAGGGAAGTGGGGGGAAGGGAGCAGGGAGAAGGGAAAACAAATAACAATAGTCTCCTGATTCCTGAATACTGACTTGAAAATAGAAGCTGAAATAACGCCAATTCGTCAATCATACTAAATCCGTTCAGTATAAGCTACATATCAGGAGAGGCACTCCTGCAAGCGGAGTGACTCTTAAATTATTACAGATGCGTCAGCGGCTGCGTGTAAGCATCCCACCGAAAAACTAATGCGCGGGGGGTTTGGGGGCGGCGCCACGCCCCCAACGGGGGGTTTGGGGGGTAGAACCCCCCAAAAGCTTGGATTGAGTGATCAAGTGGCAAGTAATACTAAATCCCTTGAGTATAGGCTAAATATCAGGAGAGGCAAAAGGCAATAGGCAAAACGGAGAATAAATAATCAGTTTTTAATAACTGGATTTAGTCTTAGCCGATAAATGAACCAGATTTGGGGGTATAAACCCCCAATAATAACCAATTTTAGCTATATCGCTTAATCGGCCCCTTCAATCGGTGCAAATCCCTGACGTTGAATATTCTCGCTGATGTGACGAGGTTCGAGGAATTGCAGCAGATAATCGGGACCCCCTGCTTTGGAACCTACCCCCGACATCTTGAAACCCCCGAAGGGTTGACGGGAGACAATCGCACCGGTGATTCCCCGGTTAATATAGAGGTTTCCCACTTCAAATTCCTGCGTAGCTCGGTTAATATGGGCAGGAGTGCGAGAATATAAGCCGCCGGTTAAAGCATAGTCGGTTCCGTTAGCTACAGCTAAAGCTTCCTCGAAATTACTCACTTTGATAATCGCCACCACTGGACCAAAAATTTCCTCCATCGCTATTACCGCATCAGGGGGAACATTTTTAAAGACGGTGGGACTGACGAAGTAACCCACTTCTGGAATTGGCATTTCTAGAGCCAATTCTGCCTCTTTTTTACCAGTTTCGATGTATTCCCGAATTCTTGCTTGAGCTTTCTCGTCGATAACCGGTCCTACTTCCGTACTCGGTAAATCCGTCGGCCCGATATTGAGGGACCCGGTAGCCTCGACAAAGCGATCAACAAAGCTATCATAGACGCTTTCCAGAACGATTATCCGCGAACAGGCCGAACATTTCTGGCCGGTGTAGCCAAAAGCGGACTTAACCGCACCGACAACGGCCTGATCTAAATCGGCACTCTCATCGACAATTAGGGCATTTTTGCCGCCCATTTCGGCGATAACTCGTTTTAGGTGTTTTTGACCCTTTTGCACGATGGAGGCATCTGTATAGATGCGACAGCCCACTTCTCGTGAACCGGTGAAGGCGATTAGGTGAACATCGGGATGGCTAACCAAATGCGCCCCCACTTGCGAACCTTTACCCGGGATATATTGGAAGACTCCAGCAGGAATACCCGCTTCTAGGAGAATCTCGGCAAATTTCGCCGTAATCACCGAGGAAGTCTCGGCAGGTTTCAATAGCGTACAGTTACCCGCTACTAAAGCCGCTACTGTCATCCCCACCGCAATGGCTAGGGGGAAATTCCAGGGAGAAATCACTAAAGCAATACCCCGGGGTTGGTAGGAATAACGATTATTCTCACCTGCTACGTCGAAATTATGCCCTAAATCCAGTCTTTCCATCTCGGAGGCGTAATAACGGCAAAAATCGATCGCTTCTGACACTTCCGGATCCGCCTGTTGGATAACTTTGCCCACTTCCAAACAAATCCAGGCCGATAACTCGTGTCGTCGCGCTTCCATCAAATCCGCCGCTTTTCGCAGTATTTCGGCTCTTTTAGCCACTGGGGTGCGTTTCCAAGCGGGAAAAGCCTGTTTCGCCGCTATGATCGCTTTTTCTGCCTGTTCCACCTCAATTAAGCCTACTTTCCCCACTATTTCCTGCGGGTTACAGGGATTAACGGAATTAATTTGAACATTGGTGGTGACGTATTCGCCGTTAATTAGGGGTAAATAGGTCTTACCGAGGGAATTTTTGACAAAAGTAAGGGCTTGACTCGCTTTATTTCGTAATTGCTCGTTGGCATAATCTGTATCGGCGGCATTAGGAAAACCGGGGATAATCGGGTTATCCTGGCCTAAAACCCGGGGGGCTGCGATTAAATCTTCCACGGGACGATCCTCCAAATTTTGCCGTAGGAAGGAACTATTAGCGGTATTTTCTAATAAACGGCGGATTAGGTAGGCCATACCGGGTAAGAGTTGTCCGTAGGGGGAATAAACCCGCACCCGATGACCCCGCTTCACTAAGGCTTTGGCTAATTGGTCGCCCATGCCGTACAATACCTGCATTTCAAAGCGACGACGGGGAATTTCTAAACTTTCTGCGATCGCACAGGCCAAGGCTTGCGATCGCACGTTATGACTACCGATGGCGGCGTATAAATATTGATGATTTTCCAATAATAACCGCGTCATCCGTTCATAATTGGCATCGGTGGCCGATTTTTCGTTATATACCGGCTGTGGCCAATGATTTTGCCGAGATTTAATCGTTTCCTGATCCCAGTAAGCGCCTTTGACTAGCCGGACAGTCAGGGGATAACCGCGCTTTTTGGCCCAATTAATTAAATCTTGTAAATCTTGGGCAGAATCTCTTAAATATGCCTGTAGGGTGATGCCAATATCGGTACGACTGCGAAATTCTTCTTCTAGGAGTAATTCTTTCAGGATAGCCAGGGTGAGGTTTTTATAAACGTACTGTTCCATATCAAAATGGACTGCTACCCCTAACTCCTGAGCGCGTCGCAACAGTAGGCGAATGCGATCGCAGACTTTCTCCTTACTGCCAATCGGATCCATGGGATCAAACTGAGAATAAAAGGCAGTTAGCTTGACAGAAACCTGCACTTGTGGTAATAAGTCGCCGTCCGCTTCATCAATTTGGCTAACTTTATTCCATTTGGTCGCTTCTTGAGCCAAATGGGTCATTAAATCCAGATAACTTTGTAGATAAACTTGGGTTTCCGCTTCAGTAATTACCGCTTCACCGAGGAGATCTATGGTAAAAGCCATTTTTTCCTTCCGCAGACGGGTGACAGTGCGAGTAATTTGCTCTAGGTCTTCCCCGGCGATATACTTACGAGCTAAGGTTTCTACGGATTTACTGATCAGACTGGCGGCCGTTTGAGCCGGTAGGGAGTTAGGATCACTAAAGTTGAGGATACTTTTCAGCGCACTGGGCAGTTCTACGGAAGCATCACCGAGGTATTGTTGGAGATGATTAGCAATCTCGGCATTACTGCGTAAAGCGGGTAAACAGTCAATAAAACGGAATAATTGTACTCGTAAATTGGGGTTAGACATTGCCCAATCGAGTAATTTATCATCCCAACGCATTTGATCCTGTAAAGCAGACCAAAGACCTTTTTTTTCCCGAGTTTCGGCTAAAAGTTGTCTAGCGATCTCTTGGGTTTTGGTTTCGTAGTTTTGAGTTGAGTCGATTTGGATAACCACGGTGATTCAAGTAAAAAAATTATCAACGGGATTCAGCTTTCAGCAAGCTACCGTCAGCCTTCAGCCTAAAATTCAGTTTTTGAGCTTTTTCAGCTGATTGCCGCTCTTAATGGCTCTTTTCTCTGGTTTATATTCTTACCGAAGGACTAATCAAAGCTAATAGCTGATCGCTTTTGCTGAACACTCTATTGTACTCGATCAAGCGGGGAAGTGGGGGTGTGGGGTGTGGGGAAGTGGGGAGGTGGGGTAGTGGGGTAGTGGGGTAGTGGGGTGTGGGGTGTAGGGTGTGGGGTGTAGGGTGTGGGGTGTGGGGTGTAGGGTGTAGGGTGTGGGGTGT
>NZ_JAPZSZ010000239.1:0-4176 GCF_027532095.1 Microcystis sp. LE19-195.1E | reverse complement strand
GCCAAATAGTTAAGCACTGTTTCCAGAGTCAAGTCTAAGCGTTCCGAGATTTGTTGCGGGGTTAAACCGAGGTCTTGCAGTAGAGGAATTGTTTTCAATTTTTGCAAGTTTATTCCCTGTTCAATTCCCCGTTCAATTCCCCGTTCAATTCCCCGTTCAATTCCCTGTTCAATGCCATCTCCAAAAGCTTCTTGATAGAAACGAGTTTGTTTTAGGTCTTGTAGTTCCAACATAGCTTCAATTTCCTCTCGACTTTTTTGGGGTAACTTATAAATGATTATCGTTTCGATTAAATCAATGACATTTTTCTGCACTAAGCGATCACTCAGTTCTCTTTGAGCCTGTTTAATTAAAATCTTAGCAGAATTAACAGCTTGACTCTCACTTTCAGTGACCAATTTGATCATGGCGATCGCTAAGGAAGGAATCTCGTCATTTGCCAATTCATCCAGATAGATTCTTTTAATCCTTGCTAAGGATAACAAATCTGCAAATTGCTGGGGATGTTCTCGCTCAATTTCTCGGCTAGGATAAATAACAACTATCTGCCAGGGTGACACAGGTTTATACTGTCTAAGATATAAGAAAAGTTCCGAAAATAATCGATAATATAGGTCTTCATCCTTTTGAAACTGCACTTCTACCAGATAAAAGGGCGAATTTTCTAGATTATCGAGCGGCAAAAATAAACCATCCAATCGAAAAGCTAGTTGTTTAACTTCTTGGGAAGTAAATCGATAATTGCTAACCCTAGCATCGGGTTGAGCGATTAATTCAAAGAACGAATCGGGAAAATCGAGAAACATTCGATAGAATATGCTGTCAGTTTTCATGCTGCCACAAAATTGCCTGTAATTTCAGCTTAATCCGCCTATGATCATCCCATCATTTCTGCAACCCGGTGCTAAAGTTTCTCTGGTGGCCACCAGTGGTGACATCAAGGAATTAGCCGCCCTAGAAAAAGGCGTAGAAATCTGGCGATCGAGGGGTTATCAAGTGGAATTTAGCGAGAATTGGTCGAATCGTCGCGGTTATCTCGCTGGTAGCGACGAGCAACGTCGTCAAGCTTTAGCCCAAGCATGGCAAGATGCCGATTGTCAAGCAATTCTCTGCGCTAGGGGGGGTTACGGTAGCGCTCGCCTCTTAGAAAATTGGACATGGGCAAAAACTAACCCGAAATGGTTAATCGGTTTTTCCGACGTGACGGGGATTTTATGGAGTTTAGCGAAACAGGGCATTTGTAGCGTTCACGGGGCAGTTTTAACCACCTTAGCCCAAGAAAGTCCCCAATCAATCGATCGCCTCTTTTCTCTTCTGGAAGGTCGTCCTTTAGCCCCTCTTATCGGTCAAGGTTGGGGTGGGGGCAAAGTGCGGGGACGCTTATTACCAGCTAATTTAACCGTAGCCACCCATCTCCTCGGAACCTCGGTTCAACCCACCCTAGAGGGGGTAATTTTAGCCCTAGAGGACGTAACCGAGGCCCCCTACCGAATTGATCGAATGTTAACTCAGTGGCGAATGCTGGGCATTTTCTCCCAAATTAAAGGCATTGCTCTCGGTCGTTTTAGCCGTTGTCTGGCAGCCCCCGGTAGTGATAGTCAAACCGTAGAGGAAGTCTTAAAAGAGCGTTTGGGCGATTTGGGTATTGCGGTTATTGCTGAGTTACCTTTCGGTCATGATGGCGATAATGCCGCTTTACCGGTGGGAACAATGGTAGAACTGGACGGGGATCGGGGAATCTTAGAATTTTTCTATCCCCAATGATCCACTTTTTTGATAGTATCTTAGAGAAGTGTTAACAAATGTAACAAAAAATTAATTATAGATGAAAGTATTAGTTGTCGGTGCGACGGGAACCCTAGGGCGACAGATCGTGCGTCATGCCATCGATCAGGGACATCAAGTGCGTTGTTTGGTACGCAGTCAGAGAAAAGCGGCTTTTTTGAAGGAATGGGGCGCGGAATTAGTCGGGGGAACCCTGCGGGATAAAAGTACGATTATTACTGCTTTAGAGGGAATGGACGCAGTGATCGATGCCGCTACTGCCCGGGCGACGGACTCGGCCAGCATTAAACAGGTGGATTGGGATGGTAAAGTTAATCTGATTCAAGCGGCCAAAACCGCGGGAGTAGATCGCTTTATTTTCTTTTCGATTCTCAATGCCGAAAAATATCCCAACGTGCCTTTAATGGAGATAAAACGCTGTACCGAGAAATTTCTAGCAGAATCGGGTTTAAAATATACAATTCTGCGTCCCTGTGGCTTTATGCAGGGTTTAATCGGTCAATACGCCATCCCGATGTTAGATAATCAAACGGTCTGGATCACGGGGGAAAGTACGGCAATCGCCTACATGGACACCCAAGATATCGCTAAATTCGCCGTTCGCGCCCTAGAAGTCCCCGAAACCGTCGGTCAATCCTATCCCGTGGTGGGCAGCAAAGCTTGGAAAGCTGAAGAAATTATCGAAGTTTGCGAACGCTTATCGGGTAAAGAGGGGAAAATTTGGCGTTTACCCATGGGATTACTGCGTTTTATGCGGGGAATAAGCCATTGTTTCCAATGGACCTATAATATATCCGACCGACTAGCTTTTGCGGAAGTTCTCGCTAGTGGTCAAGCTCTTGATGCCCCCATGGCAGAAGTTTATCAAGTATTTGGCCTTGATCCGAGTCAAACAACTACTTTAGAATCCTATTTACAAGAATACTTTAGCCGCATTCTCAAGAAGCTCAAGGAAATCGACTTCGAGAAACAAAAAGCTCAGAAGAAGAAGAAAACTCCTTTCAAAAAGAAAGCGTGATTCAGCAGTAGGAAAATTTGTCAATGCCCAAAATCGGCATTATTTACAACGATATTAAGCCTATCGCTTGTAAAACAGCCCATCAGATACAAGATCAGCTACTTTCCCTAGGTTGCCAGGTGTTTATGGCTACTGGCAGCGGTGGCCTGCTAGGCCATTCTAAACCCTCTCGTCCGGTTTGTTTTACCCCGATCGATCAGTTAGTCCCCCCCCACTTCGAGCAAGATTTAAGTTTTGCGATCGTGTTGGGGGGCGATGGTACAGTCCTATCGGCGGCCCGGCAGTTGGCCACCCTCAATTTGCCCCTGTTAACGGTCAATACGGGACACATGGGCTTTTTGACCGAAATTTACCTAAATCAGCTTGAACCCGCCTTAGAACTGGTTCTAGAGGGTAATTACACCATCGAAAATCGCTCGATGATCACGGTGCGACTATTTCGCGAAGATACCCTCCTCTGGGAGGCACTTTCTCTCAATGAGGTGGTCGTCCACCGCGAACCCCTCACCAGTATGTGTCATTTTGAGATTCAAATTGGTGAACACGCGCCCGTCGATATCGCTGCCGATGGGGTGATTCTCTCCACTCCTACCGGTTCTACTGCCTATGCTCTCAGCGCCGGTGGCCCGGTAATAACTCCCGATGTGCCAGTATTACAATTAGCCCCCATTTGTCCCCATTCTTTAGCTTCCAGGTCCTTGGTATTTTCTGACAAGGAAACTGTGAATATTTTCCCAGCAACTGCTAATCGGATGGTGATGGTAGTGGACGGTAATGGCGGTTCTTATATCTTGCCAGAAGATCGAATTAATGTGCAGAAATCCCCCTACAATGTTCATTTTATTCGTCTGCAATCGACGGAATTCTTCCGCATCCTCCGGGAAAAATTAGGTTGGGGTTTACCTCATATTGCTAAACCAACTTCGGTGGAATTACCTTAATCAGTTATCAGTTATCAGTGATCAGTTATCAGATGTGAGCTTTCAGTTCACTGATTACTGGTTACTGTTTACTGATAGCTGAATTTATGCTCTCTTTTCGTGCCAAAATAGCTTTTTATTTAGAGGATGTCACCACGGCGATCGGACTGACGGTAAATCTGCTTATCTTGGCATTAATTTTACTATCTTTGGGGATTTATGTGGCTCAAACCTATCCCTTATCCGCCACTTGGCAAATGTGGTTACGTCAGCTTGATTGGGGAATTTTAAGCTTATTTTCCCTAGAGTATTTAGGCTCTTCGGGAATTGTTATGCAAATAATTAACTTAAAATAAAATTCGATGAGAGCGCCTACACTCAAAAGTATCTGAAATCCATATAGGGAAGGACTTAAGGCATCAACAGGTTAATACCAAAAGATAGACAATCGAG
>NZ_JAPZSZ010000354.1:0-27386 GCF_027532095.1 Microcystis sp. LE19-195.1E | reverse complement strand
AAATTAAGTCTGTGGGGGGTGGGGGGGGTTCCCAGAAGTCCTCGAAATCTTCTTCTATCAGTGCCGGAGAGGTGGCAGTTTCGTCGCTTTTGGCAATCGTCATTTTTTCGGCCTCTCTAGGTGGGAGTATCCATGTTTTTGACTCTTGATCGATTCTATGATAACTTCATTACCAACTTGATCATCTTTGCTCAAAAATATTGATGAATAAGCAAAAATTTTTTAACTCGCCGCAGTCTTATTAGCAGCGTTTGCGCCGAAGTGCCGGGGCTTGAGATAATCAGATAGCTATTATCTCAAAAACTATCACCATGACGATCGATCCGCAACAACTCATCGAACTAGCTCTCAAATCGGGAGCGGTGGCAGCCGAAGTTTATCAATCTTCCTCCCTTTCCCATCCCGTTTTTTTTGAGGCTAATCGTCTCAAACAGCTAGAAAGTTCCGAATCCGTGGGAACTGCCTTAAGATTATGGCGCGAGGGTTGTCCGGGGTTAGCGGTGGGTTATGGTGATGTGGAACCTGAAATTTTAGTAGAAACGGCGTTAAATTTATCCTATCTCAATGCCCCGGAAGAAATCGAATTTTCGGCACCACGACAGGCAATCTATGACCCGATTGGGCAAGATGTGGCGGTAGAATCTTTAATCGAGATGGGTAATCAAATGATTGGCCATATTCGCCAAGTTTATCCTGAGGTTATTTGTAGTGGTGAATGGGAATGTGAACGGGAAATCACCCGTTTGGTTAATTCCCAGGGTTTATATTGTCAATATACCGATACAGCTTTGAGTTATTATCTGGGGATTGAATGGGTACGGGGGGAGGATTTTCTAGCGGTTTATGATGGGGAATATACTCGCAGTACACCTCATCCCGAAACGGTAATTAAACAGTTATTGCAGCGACTACAATGGGCAGCCAATAATGTGGATAGTCCCACGGGAAAATTACCAATTTTATTGACCACTAATGCAGTTACCCTGTTATGGGGTACGGTGGCGATGGCTTTAAATGGTAAACAGATATTAGAAAAGTCTTCGCCCTGGAGTGATAAAATCGGTCAATTGGTGATGTCAGAAAAGTTGACTTTATCCCAACAACCCCAGCGAGAACCCTATAGTTGTCCCTTTGATGATGAGGGAACTCCTACCAAATTTTTATCTTTAATTGAGGGAGGTAGAGTTAAGGAATTCTATAGCGATCTTACCACGGCCAGATTATTAAAAACTCCTCCGACGGGAAACGGTTTTCGTCCTGGTTTAGGCGTTTATCCTCTGCCAGATTTAGTTAATCTAATCGTTGCACCTGGAGAGGGAACTTTAGAGGATTTAATCTCGCAAATAGATGAGGGCCTAGTTATCGACCAAATTTTAGGTCATGGGGCCGATATTTCGGGCGATTTTTCCGTCAATATCGATCTGGGTTATCGCATAGAAAAGGGCAAAATTACCGGACGAGTTAAAGATACAATGGTGACGGGAAATGTTTATACAGCTTTGCAGAATTTAATCGCTTTAGGGTCCGATAATCAATGGAATGGTTCCTGTTATACTCCCTCGCTAATTGTTGATAGTTTATCGGTGGTGGGGTAAAAATGTGGCGTTGTCAAATTGAAAGATGCTCCTAATCAGCACCGGAACTGAAATCACTAGGTGTAGGGCTAATTCATGAATTAGCCCTACAATAGGCGTTGTCAAATTGAAAGATGCTCCTAATCAGCACCGGAACTGAAATTAACTCAGCCTACTTTTTGGGGTTAATTTTTTGGGGCTTTATTTGACCTGAAAAGAGGGGGGTCGCAGGCTGGCACGGATTCCCATTCTATAAGAAATTATCTGTCAAGTCGCGGGGTTTTGTCAAGCTTTTTGGGAAAAAAAAATTAACCGACACTCAAGGGGAGAAAATTGTCGGCAGAGATATTATTTAATCTCCCCTTTGAGTCGGTATTTTTCAGCTTGGCATTAACGCTTTAGTTGCCGAGGCACCAAGGCGATTTAATTGGCGATTAATTTGCCATACGACGAGGGTTAAACCCAACCACTGACTGAAGATTGCCAAAGCGAAAGAGGGAAATGTAGCGTATTTAGTAGCGGCAATGGGAAGAAAAGTAAAAAACCATAACAGAGGAGATTGACTGGGATTAACTCCCAAGACAGCGAAACAGAGGAAGGGGAAAATAATCAAAATGCCGATGCTAGTAGCTGCCAGCAAAGCGCGTTTATTTGTGCTGGCTAACATCAATAATTGGGCGATAGCGGCATAGACTAAAATCATGTTCATTGCCAAGAGAAACCCGGCTGCAGTGGCTAGTTTATATTGATGGAGAGGGGCGATAAAAATAGCGGGAAGGATGAATACAATGGCAATGGCGACGTTAACAGCCATGGCTAGGGTAGAAGGGCTTTTTTCGCCAAAGATTACAGCTTTCCCCAGACTAATGCCCGTTTTTCCTTGCAGATGACGATAGCGAGTCCAATCTTGGAGAGTTTGACGGGGGGGAGTGAGGGCAAAAAGGATTAACAAGCCAAAAATCGCCACAAAAACGCTAAGAATCGCAAAATTATCGAAAATATAGCTCGGTTGCAGAGTTTGGAAGACAAAACCTAGGCTAATAGTGCTAAAACAACCCATCATCCAGTAACTTTGGGGTTTACTAACAAGAGTAGCGAGGGGATTATGGAAGCGACGCTGGATAATTCTAGTTAACCCGTAGGTGCAGAGGGCAAAATTGAGCAAAATTAAACTAATACCCGTTGTAACCGATTGCCAGAGAGATTGACCGTACCAACGAAGGTCGAAGATTTGTGAAATTCCTAGATAGCGTACCGCATCAGGGGGGAGAAAGGTAGATTTAACTAGATAGGGAAGGACAAAACTAGGATTAAAGAGAATTAACCAATCAAAGGGGGTACGGGAACCACCATAGCCCGATAAAGTAACAATAGTGCTATAAAACACAAAGAATAAGACTGTAGCACTGCCTAACCAGGGTTGAAATCCTCCTAACCATGGCGTGGCTAAAGCGAAACTCAGGGCGGCATGATAGAAAAAGGCACAACTAGCGATCAGAACCCCGTAGAAGGCTAAAATTAACGACAAGGGAATACCTGCTAATAAACCCGCCCCCAAGTGAAAGGGTAAAGCGAGAAGACAGACGAGATAGAGGAGAATGGGAACCCCGAAAATTTTGCCGATAAAAATCGTTCTGGCGGGTTGGGGACTCAGACGGATAAAATTAAGTGTACCCCGGCGCTCTTCCCCAGAAAGATCGGCGATTAATTGATAGGTTCCCACCACTAAAAGAGCGAAAATGCCGGTAATACTCAGAAAAGTGAAGATATCTAACCACCATAACCGGGAGATAATCATCCATTGACCATTTAAGTCTTGGATACAGTATTTAATCCCACTATAGGGATAATAGTCGTTGTTATTGGGGGGATTAGCGGTACAGTAACGACTAAATCCCGCCCCTACCGGCAGGCGACTTTGATAGTACAAGTAAACTAATAATTGACCAACAAGGGAGATAACCGAGGCGATCGAGATATTTTTCGGGGTTAATCTTCCTTGCCATTCTCGCATAATTTGCGGGTTGGTTTCCGTAAGGCGATCGATTATTGTCGCTATCATATTTTTGTCCTCTCTACAGCCGTTATCAGGAGCTAATCCTAGATTAACCCGGCAACTTGTCGATCGGTTCGGGGAGGAAGAAATCCATCGAGATGCAGCTAAAATACCGGGGAAGGGAATCAAAAAAATTTTACTTGCGGGTCGAAGAAAAGGGAAAAGTGCCAGACCAGTGAGCTTCTGTTTTACACTAGAATTTGGCCGCCTGAATCTAGATCTATGCCCACTCTGACCCTCAATTTTCCCCTAACTGCCGTTGTCGGCCAAGAAGCGATTAAATTAGCCCTACTCTTAGCCGCCGTGGATCCCGCCCTGGGGGGTGTGGTAATTGCCGGTCGTCGGGGAACCGCCAAATCAGTCATGGCGCGAGCGATACATTCCTTACTGCCACCGATCGAAATTATCGAGGGTAATGTCTTTAATTGTGATCCCAACCATCCCGACGAATGGGACGATCGCACTAAAGAAGAATATAGCAGTGGAGAGGTCCCCGGGGAAGTTATCCGGGCCCCTTTCGTGCAGATTCCCCTAGGAGTCACGGAGGATCGTTTATTGGGTTCCGTCGATGTGGAAGAATCGGTGAAACAGGGGGAACCAGTCTTTCAACCCGGTTTATTAGCCAGCGCCCATCGGGGAATTCTCTACATCGATGAAATTAATCTACTTGATGACCAAATTGCTAACCAATTACTAACGGTTTTCAGCGAAGGACGTAACCAAATCGAACGGGAAGGCATCAGTTTTCAACATCCCTGTAAACCGCTCCTGATCGCTACTTATAACCCGGAAGAGGGGGATTTACGACCCCATTTATTAGATAGAATTGCCATTGCCCTTTCCGCCGATGGTGTCCTTAGTTTAGACCAACGAGTAACCGCCGTCAATCAGGCGATCGAGTATGCTGTTTCTCCCACCGCTTTTATCGCCCAATATGCCCAAGAAATCGATGATCTAAAAACCGAAATTATTCTGGCGAGGGAATGGTTAAAAGAGGTAAAAATTAAACCCGAACAAATTAGTTATCTAGTGGAGGAAGCGGTGCGCGGTAGGGTAGAAGGTCATCGCGCCGAGATTTTTGCCGTGAGAGTAGCCAAGGCCGCCGCCGCTTTAGAAGGTCGGGATTTAGTCAGTGCCGATGACTTAAAAAGAGCCGTCGAATTAGTCATTGTACCTCGATCGCTGATTACGCCACCACCTCCGGAACAGGAACAACAGCCACCGCCACCACCGCCACCACCGGAACCGCCCCAAGACGAAAACCAGCAGGAACAGGAAGAAAAAGAGGAGGAGAAAGAAGAAGAAAAAGAACCGGAACAGCCGGATAATCTGCCGGAAGAATTTGTTTTCGACCCGGAAGGGGTTTTACTGGATCCCAGTGTGTTGTATTTTGCCCAGATGGCCCAGCGTCAGGGGAAATCGGGGGCGCGTAACCTGATTTTCTCGGAAGATAGAGGACGTTATATTAAGCCGATGTTACCCCGGGGCAAGGTGAAAAGAGTCGCCGTCGATGCCACTCTCCGGGCGGCCGCCCCCTATCAAAAAGCCCGTCGCTTAAGGAATCCCGAACGTCGTGTGATTATAGAAGAAGGGGATCTGCGCTCAAAACGGTTGGCCCGTAAGGCCGGTTCTTTAATTGTCTTTGTCGTTGATGCCTCCGGTTCCATGGCCCTGAATCGGATGCAGTCGGCCAAAGGTGCGGTCATGCGTCTGTTAACGGAAGCTTACGAAAATCGCGACCAGATTGCCCTGATTCCTTTCCGGGGTGAGCGAGCGGATGTACTATTGCCACCGACCAAATCGATTACCCTAGCGAAAAAACGTCTAGAAACCCTGCCCTGTGGCGGCGGTTCCCCCTTAGCCCACGGTTTAACCCAAGCGGTTCATGTGGGGATGAATGCTCGTTTATCGGGGGATATCGGTCAAGTGGTGATTGTGGCGATTACCGACGGGAGAAGTAATATTCCTTTGGCGAAATCTTTAGGCGAACCGATTCCGGAGGGGGAAAAACCCGATATTAAGGCAGAACTGCTCGATATTGCCGCTAAAATTCGCTCTTTAGGCATTAAACTGCTGGTCATCGATACGGAGAAAAAATTCGTCTCCACTGGTTTTGCCAAAGAATTAGCCCTAAAAGCCGGGGGTAAATATTATCATCTACCCCGGGCCACGGAGCAAGCGATCGCATCTATGGCGCGAGGGGCAATTGCGGGACTGTAGCTGGGGTTTGCGGCAAAAAGTTTTTCGGTGGTGGCAGGGTGTGGGGTGTGGGGTGTGGGGTGTGGGGTGTAGGGTGTAGGGAAAGAAACCTCTTTCATCTGTGGGGGTGAAAATTTTTTCATCGGGACTGCCTCCTGCCTTCGTTATTGACTCGAATTTTGCTGATTTTCTGTTTTTTTCGGTCTGGTGTGAGAGAATCTAGAAAAACTTAACAATAATCAGCAATAAGCGAGAGATATACTACAAACAAACATTAGTAAGTTTTAATTAAGAGAACTATGAGCTTTCGATTTGGCAAAATCTTGATAGCAGGGGTATTGGCGGTACTTTTGCTAGTAACTTCCTGTGCTAAAGCTCCCTCACAATTTGACCAAGCGCAACAAGAAAGTACCGCTCGCGGGGCGGCGGCAGTGGTGAAAGAATCCACCTCTGGCGGCAGTTTTAATCGGTTTTTCCCGCCTTCTGGGGGAGGATACGAGCGCGTCTATACCCAGGAGAAAAAAGGCTTTGCTGAGGCAAAACTGAAGCAAGATGGCAAAGTTCTGGCTATGTTAGCCATATCTGACATCAGCAATAATCCCGCCGCGGCCAATAAATTCCAAGACAGTCAAACCACAATTAAAGGTTTTCCCTCTGTGGAACAGGGTGCAACCGCCAGCGCCGTTTTAGTCAATAATCGCTATCAAGTCAAGGTTTTATCGCGGGAGCCAGATTTTTCTTCCAGCGATCGCCAAGCTTGGTTAGCTAAGTTCGATTTAGATGGTCTAGCAAAATTAAAGTAAGGAGACATCCGTGAGTAAGCCAATTTTTGAACTGGTGGACGAATTACCGACGAATAATCTCACCGTCAAAGTTCTCAAAACCCTTGATTATGTAGTGCCGGGACAGTGGGATAACCTAGTCGGGTTTAAAAATACGATTATCAAAGTCACCGGCGAAACCGACGAAAGCATGATCCAACAGATTGGCGATCGAGCCGTTTGGTTGTTTAATGATAAATCCCAGGGCTATCAACGGGCGCTCTGGCTCTACCAAACCATCGACAGCGCCGATAATGCCCTAGCCGCCGCCTCTCTTGCTAATGCCGTCGGTGGTAAAATTCCCCTCATGGGCGGTTTAATCGAAAAATTAACCCCTGCCCCCGAAAAAGCGCAAACCATCGATCTAACCTTGAAATTAGTGACCGAATTAGTCGCTTTTTGTCAAATTAATGGCATTCCGGGGGATAGTATCGATGATTTCGTCGCTTCTCTGGGAGATTATAGCGGCGAATCCCTGATGCGGATGGCGGCGTTAGTTTGTTTGGATGGTTTAATTCCCCTGGGGGGCAGTTTTATCCGGAAAGTGGAATCGGGCCTGAGCATTCTCACCCCGGAAGAATTAGAATCTAACTCCACTTTCGGCAGTATTAAAGAATTGATTCCGGGGGGAAATACTGCCAGAAAATTAGACTTTATCGGTCAAAGTTTCGACTCCACTAAAGGTTGGATGAGTGGTTTTGTCAGCGAGCGCAGTTTGAGCCAGCAGGGATTATTGAGCAAAATTCAGGGATTTATCGACTTTTCTGCCGACAAATTGGTATATGTTGGGGCATTCCTCGATATGACCACCAATTACTATGAACATACCGGTATTCAAACCCTGGCTCGTCGTTTAATCGAAAGAGCCGTGGCGGAAATTTAAGTGGCACCGGGGGCAGGGATGGACAGACCGATACCAAATCGGTTTTTAATACCATGATTAAGTCCCCATTCAACTTTAAAAACCCAGTTATGGATTGTTTCCCCCTGCTCCGGCACTCACCCACTTTCCTATACCTTTTCCACGGGATTTAGTATAATATCTCCTCCTTAGCCCCTCAAGGTCATGAATCAGGCACAACTTATCCATGCCGCTAAACTCCAGGATCCAGCCGCTATTATTGCTCTACTTAACCAAAGTCTCTTAACCAGAAAAATAGAGGTTGTTGAAGCCACCCCGCAAGAAAATGCCCTGACTCTAAAAGTTCAATCCAAAAATATACCCAATCAACACAAGTTATTACCTTTTTTGTCGGCAGAAATCAAAAGCTTGGGCATCGATGGATTAGAACAAGTGATCGTTTACGGTATGACCGAGGAATCCGATATCCCCGCTTGGGAAGAATCGATAACCCTGAGTCAAGATGATTTAATCGTCAATCGTGTCACCAAATTAAACTCTTTGCCGATAATAACCGCAGAAATCGCCGAAAATGACCGAGAAGATGCCCCAGAAGCTTTGGAAGACTCTGAAACAACCGAAGAAAAAGCCCTAGAGAAACCGGAGGAGTTCACTGAAGCTGCTGAGAATATTGTGGCGACTGGTGAGCGATTTTCCCTATCTCATCGGAGACACTCCTCTTTTCCCCTCAGTATAATTTTGCCTTACCTAGCGATCGGTTTTGGCACTGGAATTATTATAGGTGCTTACTTTGGCTATCAAAAAGCAGTGAGTGAAATGTACGCACAACCCGGAGCGCTCGAACAAACCCGATAAATTTTCCTGTCCCCAACCTGATATGATCGAAATTGGCGATCTTACGATTAAGACCAATGCAAAATTTTCCTATCTCTAAACCCCAATAATTTAGGGCTTTTTTTCTTGGGAATTTGTCGGTAAGGACAGCAGCAACAGTTTATTTTTTATCTTTAGCCACACATATCTAACCGCTCATGTCTATGGAAGAAGCCTTGAAACTCCTAAAAGAATATGGATGTATTCAACTAAAAATTGCCCAATCCCCCGAAGAAGAAGAAGCTCTAAGACAGGCAATTTTATTAGTTAACCAAGGTTCGGAGTCAATTAATTTAGGTATCTGTGCCGATAACAATGAAGAGGGATTTAAAGCCCTGAAAAGTTATCTACAAGCCCTGGGATACCCCTTACCTAATAGTCTCCCAGAAGACCACCCAGAACAGGGAGCGGTGTATATTAAATACAATACCCAAAGACAAGCTTCCTATCTCGATTCCTATACGGGAACCTATCGCGGTGTCCTGGTTTCTTGTCAGTCAGAAAATGATCAATTAGTCGGTACTTATGGTCACTTTCCCCTCGATTTATTCTCTTAAGAGGCATAGTTTTTGGGTTATTTAAGCGATTAACCATCAGCCGGACAGTGATTACTGTTTACAAATAAGAGGCAAAAAGCTCCCCACTCCTGTCCACTGAATTCTCTTTCCTGACTCTTGTTAACTTTTTACCTGAAAAAAAATATGTATTTGTTAATTCCAGCAGCGGGAATGGGTAAACGGATGGGCAGCGATCGCAATAAGTTACTGCTCACCCTGCACGGAAAACCTCTCCTGGCTTGGACTTTGCTGGCTGCCATGCAATCCAGGACAATTATCTGGATTGGCATCATGGCACAACCGGAAGACTTTGAGGATATCCGAGAAATTATCACCGCCATAAATGCCCTTAAACCCGTGCAAATCATCCAAGGAGGCGAAACCAGACAAAAATCGGTTTACAATGGCTTACAAGCCCTACCAGAGGGGGCTGAGACGGTTTTAATTCACGATGGGGCGCGCTGTTTAGCCACTCCCGAATTATTCGATCGCTGTGCCGCCGCTTTAGCCACTTGTCAGGGTTTCATTGCGGCGATTCCGGTGAAAGATACGATTAAAATTGTCGATAGCAAGGGCTGGATTGAGGATACACCGGATCGCTCGCAGTTGTGGGCGGCCCAAACGCCCCAGGGTTTTCAGGTAAAATTATTAAAAGAATGTCATGAACAGGGCCGAAAATTAGATTGGGAAGTCACCGACGATGCCGCCTTATTAGAAAAATGTGGTTTTCCCGTCAAAATTGTCGTCGGTGAAGAAACTAACTTAAAAATTACGACTCCGGGGGATCTGGCAATTGCCGAATATATTTTAAGTCAACGTTTATAATTTTTCATCTACTTTAACGCCGTCCCGTTTAACAATACGAGCGGGAATACCCACAACCACACAATTAGGTGGAACATCTTTGACTACCACTGAATTTGCGCCCACGGTGACATTATCGCCGATGGTAATGTTTCCTAAGACTTTAGCACCGGCGGTAATCCTGACATTATTGCCAATTTTGGGGCGACCGCTTTTATCTTTATACCCAATTGTTACCTGTTGATTAATCCAACAGTTATCGCCCAAATCCGCCATAACAATAGTACTAAAACCGTGTTGAATAAATAATCCTTTGCCAATCGAACAGGAAGAATCTAGAAATAAATAGGAACTTTCTCGATAGAAAAACCTAAGAATATACATAAAAAAACGGCTGAATGAACCACCTTGAAAAAGACGACAATAATATAAATTTCTAAATTCTTTTGCCTCCAGACACAGAGCTAACAATTGTAACGAATCTGCTCTTTTTTCCCAACCTAATAACTCTACCCAACGCCGCACATCACCTAAGATAAGTTCTCGATTATTAGCTACCTGAAAAGCAATGATTAAAGGTGAGAACAAAACAATACCCGCATAGAAAAATAATTTTCGGAAGAAACTTTTCATCGTTGGTCTAAAATAAGTGACAATAGACTTGCTTTTTGTTGCTCTTGATTATAGTAGTATTGTAGCGAATAGTTCAACCGTCCCCCGTTTATTGGACTCCAACGATGTCAACTACCTTGCAGTTCTTGCCCGAAGTATCCGTGATCGTGCCAATTTATAACGGAGAGAAAGATCTACCCCCTCTCATTGATTGTTTAGCCAAACAGACCTATCCCCGTCAATTAGTTGAATATATTTTAGTTGATAATAATAGTAGCGATCGCACAGCAGAATTATTAGGAAAGGCAGCAGAAGAACAGCGGGGACTGAACCTGATCATTTTAAGCGAAAATCAGATACAAAGCTCCTACGCTGCTCGTAACAAGGGGATCAAAAGCGCTCGTTATCCTTTTTTGGTCTTTACCGATGCCGATTGTCGTCCCGCACCGCAATGGTTGACAGAATTGATCCAACCCTTTAGTGATCCTAACATCGGTCTGGTAGCGGGTGAAATTGCTGCCTTAACTGGTTCAACTTGGTTGGAAAAGTATGCAGAACGTCGTCACTTTATGTCACCAAAATTTCTTTTAGAACATTCTTTTTGTCCCTACGGTCAAACTGCTAACCTCGCTATTCTTCGAGAAGCTTTTCAAAAAGTTGGTTTATTTCGTCCTTATTTAACTACTGGTGGTGATGCCGATATCTGTTGGCGTATTCAACAACAAACCGACTGGCAATTAACCTACGCACCAGAGGCAATTATTTACCATCGTCATCGTTCCACCTTAGAAGACTTAAGAAGTCAATTAAAACGTTACGGGCGATCAAATCGCTATCTTCACGAATTGTATGGTGTCGAATTGATGCGACCTTTAACCAATCAAGAGTTATTTTTTACTCTCGGTCGTTGGTTATTAAAAGAGCTACCAGAAAATACTCTCAAGTTACTGTTTGGTAAAGCAGATTTAGTAGATTTATTGGCTACTCCCCTCGATTTAATTGGGTTTCAGTCCCGCAGCCAAGGACAAGCCACGGCTAAACTACCCGAAAAAGCTAAAGAAATCGAATGGCTTTAATTCAGTTATCAGTTATCAGTTATCAGTTATCAGATGTGAGTTTTCAGTTCAATGATTACGGCAAAAAAGCGCCCTTCTCCCTTTATCAGTTTTTCGAGGCTTTCTAGAAACTCTCTCCCTCACATCTGATATTTGTAGAGGGTAAAGGAATATGATCACCATATTCATAAGCTGTTTCTAGCCAAAGTTTGCGAGCATTATCAATATTAGCTAAGGTTTCCTCTATGGTTTCTCCCTGAGTGAAACATCCTGGAATATCCTTGATTTCTGATACATATCCCTCGTCATCATCAGGATAAATTGTTATTGGATATTTTAACCCCAAATAAAACTATAATGATTCAAGCTTAGTTTTATTACTTGTACTCATATTTTTACCTCTTTAAAGTTAGCAAATAGGATAAATATATTTTCAATCAATACTCAGAAAATATCAAGAAGGGAATCAGCTTTAAACCTTTTCGGTCAACTATCCATTCCCCTATTCTGGCGCTCCAGGCTTCAAAGTGGGGGACAAAATAGGGTAAGGTAAAAAAGCTGTGCCGATAACCGAGACTATGACCGTTGAATGGCAATCCGTAAAAACCTACGAGGATATTCTTTACCATAAATGGGGGGGAATCGCCAAAATCACTATAAATCGCCCCCATAAGCGTAATGCCTTCCGTCCAAAAACAGTTTTTGAGCTTTACGACGCTTTCTGTGATGCTCGCGAGGATGCGCGCATTGGGGTAGTATTGCTCACGGGTGCAGGTCCCCACAGCGACGGCAAATATGCTTTTTGTTCCGGCGGCGATCAGACGGTGCGCGGTCAGGCGGGTTATATTGGCGATGATGGCGTACCCCGGCTCAATGTGCTGGATTTACAGAAATTAATTCGCTCCATCCCCAAGGTAGTTATCGCGCTGGTGGCAGGTTATGCGGTCGGGGGCGGTCATGTTTTGCACTTGGTTTGTGATTTAACCTTAGCGGCGGATAACGCCATTTTCGGCCAGACCGGTCCGAAAGTGGGCAGTTTTGACGGCGGTTTTGGCTCTAGTTATCTGGCCCGGGTAGTCGGTCAGAAAAAGGCTCGCGAGATTTGGTTTCTCTGTCGGCAGTATAACGCCCAACAAGCTTTAGAAATGGGTTTGGTTAACCATGTCGTCCCGGTGGAGGAATTAGAGCGGGAAGGGATTAAATGGTCCTTAGAAATTCTCGAAAAAAGTCCCTTGGCGATTCGCTGCCTAAAATCGGCTTTTAATGCTGATTGTGATGGTCAAGCGGGTTTACAGGAGTTAGCGGGCAATGCCACTTTACTCTACTATATGACCGCCGAAGGAGCCGAAGGTAAACAGGCTTTCCTGGAAAAACGTCCCCCCGATTTTAGTCAATATCCTTGGCTACCCTAATCAGTGATCAGTGAACAGTAATCAGTGAAAAGAAAGCAGAAAACTGCCCTATAATACTGCTCACTTAATACTCCATATTCCTACTGATCACTGATAAGCTATGCTAGTTTAGAGAGAGTAGTTAGGTTCGGTAGCAGCATTGGTTTCAAACAGAAGTGGTTTTTCCCTGATGGCCTTGACTGGGTTGTGTCCGATCTCCTTCTCGAAATGGCTGTGATATTGGGAGACAATCCATGACGATTTACGTTGGTAATCTGGTTTATGACGTCACGACAGATGACTTGAAAGAGGTATTCGCTGAATACGGCACAGTTAGTCGCGTTTACTTGCCCGTGGATCGGGAAACGGGTAAAATGCGCGGTTTTGGTTTTGTGGAAATGTCCTCCGAGGAGGAAGAAGCAAAAGCGATCGAAACTCTTGACGGGGCCGAATGGATGGGACGACAGATGAAAGTCAACAAAGCTCGTCCCAAAGAAGAAGATTCTGGCGGTCGTGGCGGCGGTGGTCGCAAAAACTTCGGGCGCTGGGAACGTTAAACAGATTCTTGGAAAATTCCAGAAGCGGTTATTTTTGATAACCGCTTTTTTTCTGGCCTTAAACCGCCGTTTTCCGTGACTCAAGGATGGGGTGGATAATTGTCCAGGCCAGGACGATAATTAAAGCTAAGATACCAAAACGAGCCATAGAACTAACTAACTGGTGCAAGGGGAACAAACGGCCTAAAAAGAAGGATAATGTCACCATAATCGTCGCCCACACCGTTGCTCCACCGAGATTACAGAGGAAAAAGCGACCGTAGGGCATTCGGGCAATTCCCGCCATTGGACCTGCAAAGATTCTTAACAGGGCCACGAAGCGACCGAAAAAGACCGCCCGGGGTGCATTTTTACTAAATTGTTCCTTGGCTAATTCTAGTTTTTGAGGTGGAATCCGAAAGAATTTGCCAACTTTTAACAAAAACGGCCAACCCCCAGCGCGACCGAGCCAATAGCCAAAATTATCGCCTAAAACTGCTCCTGTAATTGCGCTGACTAAAACTAACCAATAGTTCAAATCACCGCTACCGGCAAGGAAGCCGCCCACAATGGTGATGGTTTCCCCGGGGATGGGAATCCCGGTATTTTCGAGGGTGATGCCGACAAATACTGCCCAGTATCCGTATTGGTGGGCGATTTCTTCAATATTTTCTAGGGATAATAGCTCTAGGGACATGGAGCGCTTTCTTAACAAAGGTTTACGAATATTCTAAGATATTTTTACAGGATTTAACCGTGGCTGAACATGACTTTTCCCAGTATTGATTTATTAGCAATTCGTCAGGGTGAGATAAAAGATTTAGCGGGCATGAACTTGTCAGGGGCTGATTTAGCGGGTGCAGACCTAGCAGGGGCGAATTTACGGGCAAATTTACGCGGTGCTGACTTGACAGGGGCAAATTTAAGGGGAGCAGATTTTCGTAATGCCGATTTACGCGGGGCAATTCTCCTCGATGCGATCGTCGCTGGGGCAAGTTTGGCCGGTGCTTTTTTAGCCGGGGCGGTTTTCAATCATCTAGATTTGTCCGGGGCAGATTTTCGCGGCGTCGATGGCCGGGGAGTGAGTTTTGTTGGGGCGATTTTAACCCAAGCGGATTTTACTAGCGCTAATCTGTCTGGGGCAGATCTATCGGCCACCGATTTAGAGGAAGCAATTTTTTTCGGGGCGATTTTACGCGGAACAAATTTTACTGATGCCAATCTTCTTTGTGCTAGTTTAGCCTCGGCAGTAACCACGGGGGCAATTTTCGATCGAGCTTGTTTAGAAGGGACAGGATTAACCTAAATGGCTGATAGATAAGACCTCTTGTAAAAATCAAAAATTATTGTTAGGGTTGGGAGTCAGTAGCCAGCAGTCAGTAGTCAGGAGAATTAAGAATGAATAATAATCAGTTAAATGGTCTATTTATAGAATTTATGCCATTTAATCCTTATTTCTGCCGTTTTTGAACTCTGAAAAAATTAATTATGCAAGAGGTTTATAAAAGAAGATCAGTTTCTAATCAGTTGCTGTCACCTGCTCTAGGTTTAAAAATCTTGACCATTTCCCTGTTTATCTGCCTCCATAGCTCCAGCTATTCTGAACCATTTAACCCCTTTGCTGCCCGGGGTCTTCCTCTTGGCCAAATTGATCAAGTTTTTGTCATCCTGCACCAGAAAATTTAGTTTAATTGTCTGGGTAATCAGTGCAGTTATTGAAGAATTTTCCCCAACCAATTAAGCAATCAATTTACTTACTTAAGAAAACCTAGAAGAAAAGACTATGCACAAAAATGATAGGATCGATCAATACCTAGCTGACGTTAATAGCCATCGATGAGACCTTTACGCCAACTTTATCGCTATTTAAGTTTATTTTGCCTCTGTCTTCTTCTGACTGTGGGCTGTCAGTCCACTAATTCCAATTTACCCCGGGGAGATAGCGATCTCCTGATGATTGGGACAACCCTAAAACCACGCTCGATCGATCCAGCCGATAGTTATGAGTTAGCGGGACTTTTCATTATTTATAATCTCGGTGAAACTCTCTACACCTACGCCGAAGGAACCACTAATTTAAAGCCTCTCCTTGCCACGGAATTGCCGCAAATTAGCCCCGATGGTTTGACTTATACTATACCAGTACGTCGGGGAGTTATCTTTCATGATGGCACGGTTTTTAACGCGGAGGCGATGAAGTTTTCCCTAGAAAGATTCATCAAAAATGGTGGGGAACCTTCCTTTCTTCTCCGGGATACAATTGATAAAATCACCGCCAGCAAAGAATACGAAATTACTATTAAATTAACCAGACCTTTTGCCGCTTTTCCCGCTCTTTTAGCTTATCCTGGGGCCTGTGCGGTTTCACCCAAATTTTATCAAATTGGCGAGGGTAAATTCAAACCCGAAGAATTTATTGGCACAGGACATTATCGATTAAAAGCAGTTACCAGCGATTCTTTTAGTTTAGAAGCCTTTGATCGCTATTGGGGAGAACCGGCAAAAAATAAGGGAGTTAATGTGCAAATTTATCTCTCTAATCCTGCCAATTTATTTAACGGTTTTCAGACGGGAGCGGTGGATATTGCCTATCAATCTTTACTGCCTCCTCAAGTGAGAAAATTACGCACAGAAGCAGCCCAGGGAAAATGGCAAGCGATCGAATCTTCTGGGGCAGCAATTAACTTTATGAGCCTCAATCTCAAAAGTGAACCCACCGATAATATTTTAGTGCGACAAGCCATTGCTTCTCTAGTCGATCGAGATTTACTTAATGATCGCATTTTACAAGGTCAAGGCATCCCTCTTTTTAGTCTCATTCCTACTACTTTTTCCGAGTCACAACCGGTGTTTAAAGAGCGCTATGGCAACCATAATATAGAGCAAGCAAAACAATTACTAAAAACTGCTGGTTATAGTCCAGAAAAACCCGCAATTGTAGAAGTTTGGCACTCCTCGGGATCGATTACTTCCAGCAGCGTGGCGGCAGTGATGAAAGCCCTATCAAAACGGGATTTAGATAATAGGATTCAATTTGAACCCAATAGTATACTAGGAGCGGCCTTTTTCCGTAATATTAGCCGGGGACTTTATACCACTGCCCTATCTAATTGGTATCCGGATTTTTTGGATGCAGATAACTATATTTATCCCTTTTTAGATTGTGCTAAAGGTTCCCCAGAAACTGGCTGCGAAGAAGGAGGATCGCAAAGTCAAGGCTCATTTTTTTATAGTCAAGAAATGAATCAATTAATCGCACAATCCCGTCGGGAAAGTAACCCAGCCAAAAGAAAGCAAATCTTTGGCAAAATTCAGGAAATTCTCGCCGATGAAGTTCCCTATATTCCCCTTTGGCAAACCAAGGAATACGCTTTTGCTCGCAATGGCATCACGGGAGTTATCATCAATCCCAGTCAAACTTTTCCCTTCTGGACAATTGCCAAAAAATCCTGATAATTAATTATTAGGAGTTAGGAGTCAGGAGTCAGTATTCAGTATTCAGGAGATAGGGTGATAGGGTGATGAGACAGCTTCCCCACTTCCCCACTTCCCCACTTCCCCACTTCCCACTCCCGATTCCCTTCCTCATTCTCCATTTTCCTATGAAACTAACAGCAATGTCCTTTAATATTCGCTACGATAAACCCGATCCCGATGAGCGTAATTGGCGAGTAAGAAGGGAAGCAGTAGCGGCTTTAATTGCTCACTATTCTCCTGATATAATTGGTACTCAGGAAGCTCGCGCTAATCAACTATTGGATCTACACCGTTTATTGCCAAAATACCAAAGTTTAGGCAGCGATCGCAGGGGGACAGGATTAGATGAACATTGTGCTATTTTATATCAACCAAGTCGGTTAAAATGTTTGGAAATATACGAATTTTGGCTATCAGAAACTCCCGATATTATTGGCAGTATCACTGAAGCTTGGGGTAATCCTTATCCCCGCATGGTAACGGGGGCTAAATTTGGCACTCTTGAGGGGCAAACTTTGCAGTTTTATAATACCCATCTCGATTACTATAGCGACCAAGCTAAGAACTTAGGGGCTAAGTGCATACAAGAGCATTTTTGTCAACTAGATTTAACAGAAGATTACCTATTTTTAACGGGGGATTTTAATGTTAATTCTCAGCAATTACCCCGTCAGATTTTAACTCAACCTCTCCAGTCAGAAATTAGATTAAAGGATGCTTTAGCCGATTTGGAATTAGCCGAACAAATGAGCTTTAATAATTACACCGATACCCCTTATTTAGCCATCGATACAATTTATTATGATAGCCGTTTGCAGCTAGATTGGGCAAAAGTCGATCCTTCCCGTTGGTTGAATCTTATTCCTTCCGATCATTATCCCGTAATTGCTGCTTTTACCTTGCCCTAAAAATAGATGATTTTTGTATTTAGCAAATATATAGAGGCTGAAAGCTTCAGCAGGCTCTGGTGATTCGATGGTTAAATTTGTTAATTTTTTTGCCGTTTAAAAAAATTAACAATAAGCGCAAGCCTTGCCAGATATAGATCGCTCTCAATGGCGAAACCAATAATAATTATTCCCAAAAACTTAAGATTTATTTACGTTTTTAAAGGGCAGTAATTACCGCATTTGTGTTATAAAAATAACAATAACAATTTCTTGACCGAGGAAAAATTTATGAGCATCGAAGACAAAATGAAAGCGGCTGCCAAAAATGTCGAGGGGAAAGTACAATCGGCTGCTGGAGAATTAACTGGCGACGAGAAAATGAAAGCAGAAGGAGAATTAAAGCAGGTACAAGCAGCGGCAATGAACGTGGCAGCTGATGTCAAAGATAAGGCAGAAAATTTGTTGGAGGACATGAAAAACGCTGCCCAGGACGCAATCGAAAACATCAAAGACAAAATTAACTGAACGGGATTAAAATCATGATTAATGTCATTTCTTGGATAATTTTGGGCTTTATTGCTGGTGCGATCGCAAAAGCTATTTATCCTGGGCGACAGGGGGGTGGTATTTTTGCCACGACTTTGCTAGGAATTATCGGGGCTTTTGTGGGGGGGAACCCTGTTAAATTTGCTTCAAACTGGCAGTTTTGCCCTAGGGAGTTCTAGCTTGAGCATACCGGGTATTTTTGTGGCTATTATCGGGGCAATCCTGTTTATTTTCCTCTGGGGATTAGTTAGCAAACTCCTTCCTCGCTAATAGTCTTAACTCCTGTTTATTTGATTAATTCCACCCCATCTTTGCCGTCAATCTCTTGTAGATAAACCTTTACCTGTTCCTCGGCTGCGGTGGGGAGTTTTTTGCCCGTAAAATCCGGGTGAATTGGTAATTCCCGATGACCACGATCAACGAGTACTAATAAGCGGATTTTTTGCGGTCTGCCATACTCAATAATAGCATTGAAAGCGGCGCGGATCGTGCGACCTTTATAGATAACATCATCGACTAAAATCACGGTTTTTCCCGTGACATCTAGGGGCATTTTGGTTTTAGCAGGAGTGCGGGTTTTAATGCGATCGAGATCGTCGCGATAGAAGGTAATATCGATCGCTCCCACGGGAACTTTTACCCCTTCTAAGCTCTCAATTTGACTAGCAATTAAATTAGCTAAAGGCACTCCTCGCGTGTAGATACCGATCAAAATCAAGTTATTTAAATCGCCACTTTTTTCGATAACTTCGGAAGCTAAACGGGTAAGGGTGCGACGAATTTCGTCAGCCGAGAGAATTTCAATTAACTGTGAGGTCATAATTTTCCAAGACAAGGGGGGATAGGGGATAGGGAAATTTTGACGGAAATGGACTTTTTTTTTCTTTTTCTTTTTCTTTTAAAACCATCTTGCCACTAACGAATATAATTATTTTCACTTACCTATTTTACCTCGATCGCTCATGAGTGATGAATTATTGCAAAAATCCGCCCTAGAATTAGCCCAACTGATTCGCACTAAACAAATCTCCCCCCTAGAATTAACCCATTTATACCTCGATAGAATTGAGAAATTTGACTGTCAAATTGGTAGTTTTGTCCATGTCGCCAGGGAAAGCGCCCTAGCAACCGCGAGCGCCCAAACGGAACAATTAAGTCAAATCGCCGCTACTGCCGAATTACCGCCTTTTTTTGGAGTTCCCACCGCCATTAAAGACTTAAATGCCGTCGCCGGAATGCCGGTTAGTTACGGAGTCGCCGCTTTACAGGGAAATATTGCCCAATACGACGAAGGAATCGTCACCAGAATGAAAATGGCGGGTTTTATCCTTCTGGGCAAAACTGCCACTTCCCAGTTAGGGTCCTTTCCCTACACCGAAAATCCGGGTTTTTTGCCGACTCGTAACCCCTTCAACCGCGATTATACCGCAGGAGGTTCCAGTGGCGGTGCGGCGGCGGCGGTAGCGGCGGGTTTCTGCCCGATTGCCCAGGGTTCCGACGGTGGCGGTTCCATTCGTACTCCGGCGGGTTGTTGCGGTTTGGTGGGGATAAAACCCAGTCGCGGGCGCGTTTCCTATGCCCCGGTGGGGGAATTTCAAAGCGGTATCGCCACTAACGGCACTCTTTCTAAGACGGTGGCAGATGGGGCGGCGCTGCTTACCGTGATTTCGGGCTATACGACGGGCGATCCCTACTGGCTACCCGATCCGCCCTTTTCTTTCCTAGAAGCCACTCAGAGAGGCGTAAAACCCCTAAGAATCGCTTTTTCTACTTCCATATCCCCCTTCGGCGAAGCGGCTGCCGTCTATAAAAATGCTGTGATCGAGACTGCTAAAAATTTAGAGGGTATGGGGCATCATTTAACGGAGTATTCTCCCGATTTACAGGCTTTAATCGCTCCTTTTCGGCGTATTTGGCAAGCGGGGACGGCAGCGACGGGAATTCCCAGGGATTTATTAAGTCCCCTTAACCAATGGTTATTAGACAATTCTGGCAGTGCGGGGGAGTACCTGCAAGCGGTGCGGCAGATGCACGTTATTTCGCGGCAAATTGTGGCGATGTTTGATAATTTTGATGTCTTACTTTTGCCAATTTTTCTACATCAACCCCCCGGAATTGCTGAGTGGGAAAATTTACCACCGGAAGAAGCGGTTAATAATATGATTCGTTGGATTGCCCCTTCTCCGATTGCTAATGCGAGTGGTTTACCCGCGATTGCTTTACCCACAGGAGTGGATAGTCAGGGTTTACCCGTGGCAATTCAGTTAGTTGGTAAACCTGCTGATGAAATCACTTTGTTAGGTTTATCGGCACAATTAGAGGCAGCTAATCCTTTAGGTTTGATGGCTAATTTTAACTAGCGATACTTTCGGTAAATTGGGGAATGGAAGCGATAAGTTTACGGGTGTAATCACTTTGGGGAGAGTTAATAATTTGGTCAGCTGTACCCATTTCCTCAATTTTACCTTTATTCATCACCATAATCCGATCGCTCATAAATCTGACGACACTTAAATCGTGGGAAATAAAGATATAAGTGAGATTAAATTCCTGCTGTAATTCTTTGAGTAAATTTAAGACTCCCGCTTGCACGGAAACATCTAAAGCAGAGACAGATTCATCACAGATAATAAACTGAGGATTTAAGGCTAAAGCGCGAGCAATACACACCCTTTGTCGTTGTCCTCCCGATAATTGATGGGGATAGCGATCAAACCAATTAGGATCAAGTTTAACTCGTTCTAATAAATATTCTACTCGTTGCCGTCGCTTTTGGGAATTGCCGCCGGTATGATGAATAACCATCGGTTCTAAAATTGCTTTACCGATGGATAAACGGGGATTCAGGGAGTTGTAGGGATTCTGAAAAACTATCTGTAATTCCCGTCGCAGTAGTCTTAATTTTGGATCGCTGGGGTTTAATTTAGCGAGATTTTCTCCTCGGAAATAGATATCTCCAGAAGTGGCAGGAATTAAGCGCAGAATTGTCCTTGCTAAGGTAGATTTTCCGCAGCCCGACTCACCGACTAAACCCAGGGTTTCCCCCTGTTTAACGGCAAAACTGACCTGATCTACGGCATTAAAAAAAGTCTTTAATTGCCCGAAAACTCCCTTAACTGGAAATCTAACCGATAAATTTTCTACCGATAAAATATTCTCGTGATGTTGTAAACCTTCAATTCTGCTTTCTTCCTCTTGGAGAGTAATAAATTTAACTGCTGGTGGAGTAATTTCCTGTAATTCAATAATCTTACCTTGAGAGTCTTTTTCCACTCGTAAAAAATCGCTGACAGTGGGCAATTTTTCTGGACGAGAGTTTAAGCGAGGACGACAGGCAAGTAAACCTTTTGTGTAGGGATGTTGGGGATAATTTAATACTTCTTCTTTAGTTCCCTGTTCGACAATTTCTCCTTGATACATCACGACAATTTGATCGGCAATTTCGTTAATAACTCCCAGATCGTGGGAGATAAAAACCATTGACATTTCTCGATCGCTTTTACACAAATCGCGTAATAATCTTAATATTTCTGCTTGGACAGTCACATCTAAAGCGGTGGTTGGTTCATCGGCAATTAATAGGGTAGGATTACAAGAAATCGCCATGGCAATCATTACCCTTTGTAATTGTCCCCCCGATAATTCGTGAGGATAACGCTTGAGAATTGCTTCTTTTTGTTCCTGAATATAAGTTCTAATTTTTTCTCTGACATGACCCTTATTTTCTAAGGGAAAAGTTTCTATATACTTCTCCTCCAACTGTTCATCACTGGGTAATAAGCGCACTTCTTGCAGTAGAGAGATGGCTTGATTTTTTGCCTGTTCAGTGGTGACTTTTTGATGCAGTAAAATTGCTTCGGTGAGTTGAAACTCGATGTTATAAACTGGATTAAGAGAACTCATTGGTTCTTGGAAAATCATCGCCATTTCTCCCCCGCGATAATAACGCAATTCTTCTGGGGGAATAGATAATAAATCTACTGCTTGCATTGACTGACCTTTTGCCGGACGAAAGCAAATTTCTCCCCCGGTAATTTTTCCCGGAGAGGGAACCAGTCCCATGAGTGCGAGGGAGGTGACGGATTTTCCTGAACCCGACTCCCCCACACAACCGAGAACTTGACCTTTCTGCAAGCTAAAACTAATGTTATTAACGGCGACTGTTGTTCTTTTCTGATTAGAAAATTCAACGGTGAGATGGCGAACGTCGAGAACTTTGTTATCCATGGGTCTTTAAACAGAAAGACAGATTCGATTTACTTATAAATATAGCTTTTTCTGTTCCCAGTAGCTGGGTGCAATTAATTCGTAGATAGCTGGCGACATCTCGCTTGCAAGGGAGAATTTTGCCAGCATTAAGAAGATTTTCGTCTCTCAGCGATCGCCATTTACCAGAGACTTGTCAGACTAAATCCTGTTTAGAGTGATAATTGAGAATAGTTATACCAAATCCGGTTATTAAAAACTGATTATCTATTTCCCCTATTGCCTATTGCCTCTCCTGATATGTAGGGTTTGCTGAATAAATCTAAAAACCTTGTTGGGTAAAACTTTTAGACCTTTTGGCCATCAAAAAGTAATGGATCTGGGAGTGATCGGGGGAAAAATTCCTGGACTTTTTCCCTGAAAATTAGGTAATTGACCCCCTCAAAATCGGTAAAACCCTACACCCCACACCCCACACCCTACACCCTGCCCCCAGGAAAAACTTTTTGCCGCAAACCCTATGTAGCCTATACTCGACGGATTTAGTATAAAAAAGGAATAGAGCCTGAAACTCTATTCCTGAATCAAAAATTGCAGTTAATTTTTAACCCTATACTACCGCAGAAGTCAAAGCTTCTTTGAGGATAGCGGCTTTATCGGTTTGTTCCCAGGGTAAATCGAGATCATTGCGGCCAAAATGACCATAAGCGGCCACATCTTGGTAAAAACGCTCGCCTCTTTCACTGGGTAAACCGCGCAGGTTAAAGGTTTGGATAATACCGGCCGGACGGAGTTCAAAGTATTTATTGATTAAGTCCAGAATCACATCATCAGCGACTTTGCCAGTGCCAAAGGTTTCCACGAAGAGACTGACCGGACGAGCTACCCCAATCGCATAACCCACTTGAATCTCGCACTTATCGGCCAAACCAGCAGCGACGATATTTTTGGCCACATAACGGCAAGCATAGGCTGCGGAGCGATCGACTTTGGTAGGATCCTTACCGGAGAAAGCGCCGCCACCGTGACGAGAATAGCCACCGTAGGTATCGACGATAATTTTCCGTCCCGTTAATCCCGCGTCGCCTTGGGGTCCACCAATGACGAATTTTCCGGTGGGATTAACCAGATAACGGGTATTGGCATCGGGTTTAATCTCTAAATCGCTGAAGACCGGCTGTACTACCGCTTCCCAGAGATCACTTTTAATCTTTTGTTGGACGAGATCATTATCGGTGATATCGCCGATAGTAGCATCGTGTTGGGTAGAAACAAGGATAGTATCGATACCCACGGGACGACCATCTTCATAAATGACCGATACTTGCGTTTTACCGTCGGGACGCAGATAGGACAGTTCACCCGTTTTTCTGACTGCCGCTAAACGGCGAGCGATGCGGTGGGCTAAACTAATCGGTAAGGGCATAAATTCGGGGGTTTCATTGCAAGCGAAACCGAAGACAATACCCTGGTCTCCCGCACCAATTTTATCGAGTTCATCATTGCTGAGAAGTTCGCGATTTTCCTGAGCAGCCGTGACACCCTGGGAAATATCGGGAGATTGTTCGTCTAAAGCGACTAAAACGGTGCAGCTATTCGAGGAAAATCCGTTATCTGCGTTGATATAACCGATTTCAGCGATTTTACTGCGAACTAAATTGACGAAATGAACCTGCGCTTTCGAGGTGATTTCACCAGTAATCAAGACTAACCCTGTATTGACAACCACTTCAGCCGCTACACGACTGTGGTCATCTTGGGATAACAGAGCATCGAGAATAGTATCAGAAATCTGGTCACAAATTTTATCGGGATGTCCCTCTGTAACCGATTCGGAGGTGAACAAATAACGTTTAGACAAGTGATGTCCCTCATGCGATAGTACATTTGAACGCAAAAAGATTCCAAGAAATCTTTGATCATATAGTGTAACAGGGAATTTGTAGAGATCGAGTATTTTCAATAAGAAACCGCCCGAACATTGTCCGGACGGAGTGTGGTGTGAGGAGTGAACGGAAACTTTCGTCTCCGCTAATTCCATTGTAGATGACAACTTAGAATCTTGAGCGATTTGAAACAAACTAGCCCAAAAAATTTTTATTTCTTGAAGGGGTTGACTAATGCCCGATAGCCGTCTCGATGATGTAGCCTGATTAATAGAGGTCGCAGAGCTATACGGAAAGATTATGACAGTCACAGCCGATTATTTAGAACAACTCAATCCTTCCCAGCGCATTGCTGTGGAGCATTTTTGCGGCCCCTTGTTGGTGGTTGCTGGGGCAGGATCGGGAAAAACTAGCGCTTTAACCTATCGTATCGCCCATTTGATCCGTCATCACGGGGTCGATCCGGAAAATATTCTCGCGGTCACTTTTACCAATAAGGCAGCCCGGGAAATGAAAACTAGAATTGAAAAAACTTTTGCTCAACAGAAAGCACAGGAAAAATACGGTCAAAGATTAGAACTTTTAGAAGAATACGAACAGAAAAAACTCTTTTCTCAAGTTTATCGGAATTATACTAAAAAACTCTGGATCGGGACTTTTCACAGTCTTTGTGGTCGTATTTTGCGCTATGACATTAATAAATATCAGGATGAATATGGTCATAGTTGGCAAAGAAATTTCTCGATTATGGACGAATCTGATGCCCAGAGTTTAGTGAAAAATATCGTCACTAAACAGATGAATTTAGACGATAAAAAATTTGATGCTCGCAATCTGCGTTATGCGATTAGTAATGCTAAAAATTTAGGTTTAACCCCCACGGATTACGCCAGAGAAAACCCTCATTTTCGGGGAAAGGTTATTTCTGAGGTTTATCAGGCTTATCAGATGCAATTGGCGCAAAATAATGCCCTAGATTTTGATGATTTGATACTGGTTCCAGTCCGTCTTTTTCAGCAAAATGAATCTATTCTCGGTTATTGGCACACGCAATTTAAGCATATTTTAGTCGATGAATACCAAGACACTAACCGGATTCAGTACGAGTTAATTCGGCTTTTGTCCACCAATGGTGAAACGAAAAAAAGTGAGTGGAATTGGACGGATCGATCGATTTTTGTGGTGGGTGATGCCGACCAATCTATCTATAGTTTTCGGATGGCAGATTTTACTATTCTGCTCAATTTTCAAGCGGACTTTGGCGATGGTTTACTCGATGATGATACTCGCACGATGGTGAAACTACAGGAAAACTATCGTTCACGGGAAAATATTCTGCAAGCGGCAAATAAGTTAATTGAAAAGAATAGTCAAAGAATCGATAAAGTCCTTGTTCCCACCAGAGAAGGAGGCGAGAGTATTTATGTTTTTAAAGCCAGAGATGAACAGGAAGAAGCAGCTTTTGTTATCGATAAAATTCGAGAATTTACTCAAGAAAACCCCGAATTAAATTGGGGTAGTTTTGCCATTCTCTACCGAATTAATGCCCAATCTCGCCCCTTTGAAGATGGGTTAATTCGCAATAATATCCCCTATAATATTGTCGGGGGATTTAAATTTTATGATCGACAGGAGATTAAAGATGCGATCGCTTATTTACGAGTGATTGCCAATCCTGCTGATACCGTTAGTTTACTGAGAATTATTAACACTCCCCGGCGCGGTATCGGTAAAACCACAATCGATAATTTGCTCAAAGCTGCCCAAGAATTAGGAGTACCTTTATGGGAAATTATTAGCGATGAAACTTCCGTTAATACTCTCGCCGGTCGTGCGACTAAAAGCATCAATAAGTTAGCTAAAATTATCCAAAACCTGCAAGAAAAAATCACCGATTTATCCGCTAGTGAAATCCTAGATCAAATAATGGAAGATTCGGGATATATCGATGAGTTAAAACAGCAGGGAACCGAGGAAGCTGATACCCGCATTGAGAATATTCAAGAATTGTATAGCGCCGTCGTACAATTCCAAGAAGAAAACGAAGAAACCAATCTCCAGGAATTTCTCGCTAGTGCTAGTTTAGCCTCGGATTTAGATAATCTTCAGGAAGGTCAAGAAAAAGTCTCGTTAATGACCCTTCATTCCGCCAAAGGTTTAGAGTTTCCTATCGTCTTTTTAGTCGGTTTAGAACAGGGCATTTTTCCCCATAATCGTAGTTTAAACGATCCCATTGCTCTTGAGGAAGAACGCCGTTTGTGTTATGTGGGAGTGACTCGGGCCAAGGAACAATTATTTTTAACCTACGCAAAAGAAAGATATGTCTGGGGGAATAAAGAGATGAAGGTAGCTTCCCAATTTTTGCAGGAATTGCCCCCAGAATTGCTCACAAGCAACCTGAAACCGAAAAAGACCCCAAAAGTGGTTGCGATGGAAAAAACTGTCTCCGATCAAAGAAAATGGCAGGTAGGCGATCGAGTGTTACACTCTACTTTTGGAGAAGGAGAAGTGACCCATATCCTCGGTACGGGTAAAAAAATGAATCTAGCGGTCAAATTTTCGGGTTTAGGTCAGAAAATCATCGATCCTCGCACCGCACCCATGCAACTTATCGACGAATAGGGAAAGACCTTAAGGAGTATTGCTAATCTCTACAATTATTGTTCCCTGCTCTAGTTGTTTCAACGCATCGGGTAAAGTAGCTGTCAGTAATCGCCGCAGATTCTGATTTGTGACATTACCACAGGTTAACCATAAAATTTGAGGAGGTGTTCCCAGACGACAAACCAAATCAATAAAGTCACTATCTTTGGTCATAATCACGGCATTTTCCGCTCGCGCTGCTGCAAAGATCTCGATATCTTGAGCATCTCGAAGGGATAAGTCTCGCAGGGACGATGGGGAGCATCTCACCTTTGCAATGAGCATAAATACTTAGTGGAAAAATAGGCTTTTCGAGGGTAATTCTTGTTTTAATTCTCCATGTACGCAGTCTTTAAAAGCCTCTATTTCGTTCCAAGACACGATTAAGAGTGGCTTTT
>NZ_JAPZSZ010000069.1:0-1788 GCF_027532095.1 Microcystis sp. LE19-195.1E | reverse complement strand
CAGGTGGTCAATTACCTAATTTTCAGGGAAAAAGTCCCGGAATTTTCCCCCCAATCACTCCAAAGGTCGGCACTTTTTGAGGGAAAACAAGTCTAAAAGTCTTATCCAACAAGGTTTTTAGATTTATTCAGCAAACCCTATTTACTCTTTATTTTTTTCCTTGAGATGAGTGATACTTTTCGAGAATTATTAAAAGCGATCGGTAGTGGCACCCATACGGGCAAAAATTTAACCCGTCCCGAAGCGGCAATGGCCACCAAGATGATGTTAACCCAAGAGGCAACCCCGGCCCAAATCGGTGCTTTCATGATTGCCCATCGCATTAAACGCCCCACCAGCGATGAGTTAGCGGGAATGCTTGATGCCTACGCCGAGCTTGGCCCGCAAATAACCCTAGAATCAGCCTCTTTTCAGCATCCGATCACTATTTTTGGCAATCCCTACGATGGACGCTCTCGCACTGCCCCAGTTACTCCGATCACTACTTTAATCTTAGGGTTGGCGGGGGTTCCCGTAGTCCTGCACGGGGGCGATCGAATGCCGACTAAATACGGTATTTCCCTCAGGGAAATCTGGCAGCAATTAGGAGCAGATTTTAGTCAATTATCCTTAGCAGCAGTGAAAGACTGTTTAATCACCACAGGATTGACTTTTTTCTATATTCCGCGCCATTTTCCCCTAGTAGAGAATTTTGTTACCTATCGGGAGCAAATCGGTAAACGTCCGCCCATGGCTACGGTAGAGTTAATCTGGTCGCCTTTTGTGGGTAATATTCATCAGATATCGGGTTTTGTTCATCCCCCCACCGAAGATCGTTTTCGCGAAACTTTCGCTCTGAGAAATATCTCTCACTTCACCACCGTGAAAGGATTAGAGGGGAGTTGTGATTTAGCCTGTAATCGGACGGCGATTATCGGTCTGGGAAATCCCACCGATCCCCCTTCCTTTCACCGATTTTTCCTAAATCCTCGCGATTATGGCTTCTGTCCCTCGGATTATCCCCTCGAATCTTTAGAGATGCTCACCGCTAAATTAAAGGGTTTATTAGCCGGAGAAAATAACGAATTAACCGATGCGGCAATTTTTAACGGTGGTTTTTATCTTTGGCGCTGTGGAATTGCCCCGGATATCCCCACCGGTTTCCAGCAAGCACAACAATGTTTACAGTCAGGAAAAGCCCTGGCTAAACTAGAACAAATCCGTAATTATCTGGAAAATCAGGAATAGATAGGAATAGGGCTGTAGGGGAAATTACTCCATCATAAATACTTTTGAGAAAAAAATTTTCCCGACTGCATCATTTCCTCGCTCAAGTGGGAAAGCTATGACTACGGAAAACGATTTAGAAGTTTCTAATTCCTATCACAGTCGCCGTGGAGAAGCCATCATGTCTGCAATTAACCCCTCGACGCTCGAAACTGAATTTATCTCTCCCTCTTTTTCTATCTTAAAACTGAAGGAAAACTCGATCGACCTGGATGAAGATTTTCTCGGCAGTGATTTGGAAGATGATTTAGTATCTAGTCCCGAAAAAAGCTACAGCAACGGCACAACTACCGATTTAGTACGTTTATACCTACAAGACATTGGCAGAGTGCCTCTGCTCAAACGGGACGAGGAAGTTGAACAAGCGCAACAGGTACAGCGTCATCGAAAATTTGGGTCTGAAACCCCGTCGTTCTACGACGGCTTTACTGTTAAATATTAGCACATTTACGAAATATATGCTAAAATGTGAGGTATGGAAAAAGCCTATTCGTTTCGATTTTACCCCACACCCGAACAAGA
>NZ_JAPZSZ010000071.1:0-1242 GCF_027532095.1 Microcystis sp. LE19-195.1E | reverse complement strand
GGTGGCGGCGGCAACGTTTTTATCAACGGCAAGATGGGTCAAAAAGGCTCTAATTTCTTCACCCCCCATTTCACGGGGATGTTTTTTCTGATGGAAGAGCAGATAACGCTTAATCCAGTCCAGATATGTTTGTTCGGTGCGATATGAATAATGCTTAAGGCGGACAGTCTCTCGCACTACGTCTAGGAGTTTTCGGGGTGGGGGAGGGTTCATCACAGAGTACGCTAATCGGCATAACACGCTTATCGTAATATTATACGGAAAACTTCTCGCGATCACTCCATTTGAGCGTAATATACGGAAAGATTCTGAAAAAAATGCGTATTTAGCGTAATATACGGAAAATTTCCCTACACTATATAGTTAGGCTTTATTTCTCATGGGGCTGGTATGATACAGCCGAGCATTATGAACTATTTTGCTCTTATTTTTTTGATCGCTCTATTTCTAGTAGGATGTACTAAAAAAGAAGAATCATCAACAGCCATGCATACACCAACACCAGAAGTAATTGCCGAAGCAAAGCGTAACCCAGGTGGTTGGGTCTATAAGATTCAGGGTAGCTACGGGCCAAATGATGCTGTACCGCCAGAAGATATTGCCGGTGCGTGGAAAGTTGATGCTCAGGGCAATATTACAGGTGAGTTTGTGCCAAACCCTAATTTCCGCAAACGGCAAGCAGGTGGGCATTCATTATGATGCCTAACACGTTAGTGCAGCGGACGGTACGGAATCTTCTCGCTTACGGCCTATTTTTCTCGCCGCCGCTGACCATTTTCGTTAGCCGGACGATGCAAGTATGACGCTTCCTGATTGCTGGACTCCCGTGACTGATGACGTAGCTGCCAAGCTGTTGTCAGAGTTGCGTCGCGAACTGCCAGCCGGTCATCAACTTTTTGGCCAGGAAGTTCAAGCGATCGCACGACGGGACGATCGGGACGACGTACTATTTCGATCTCGCGAGGAAAGCGGACCGGTATTTTGGGTTCATCTGACTTGGTGTGTGGAAAGCGATCCGAAATGGCCGTGGTCAGAAGTCTACGAAAGCCTAGAGGATTTCCTTGATCGGTGGCCGTTGGAGGAATTGGAGGGTGATCTTGATGTTGACATCCTCGCCGCCCTAAAAGTGCGGCGATTCCTAAACCTCACGATTTAAGTTTCTGCTTCCACCACCGTCGCATACCACAGTTAAAAAACCATGTACTGTCTTACACAGAGTCCACAGACTTTCGCCCCATTTCA
>NZ_JAPZSZ010000139.1:0-2468 GCF_027532095.1 Microcystis sp. LE19-195.1E | reverse complement strand
GGGGTGTGGGGTGTGGGGTGTGGGGTGTGGGGTGTGGGGTGTGGGGTGTGGGGTGTGGGGTGTGGGGTGTGGGGTGTGGGGTGTGGGGTGTGGGGTGTGGGGTGTGGGGTGTGGGGTGTGGGAAGAATAAATAAAAATAATCTCCTGACGACCGACGACCGACTCCTGAATCCTGAATCCTGACTTGTCAAGAAATCACGATAAATCAACTAGAGATTATCTGAGGCATTGAGTATAATCAAACACATAGATTAGGGGAAATTGCTCATAAATCAGTCCGATCGAGCGTGAATCCTCTTTTATTTTTTAGTCTTAGACTAAGGAAATATCATGGTTGATTGTAGTCAGATTCAGTTTGACGAGGATAAAAGCAAGATAGATCTATCGCAACTACGAGAATTATTTAATTTAACCGCATTTTGGGCAATCGATCGCCGTTTAGAAGATTTAGAAACCGCAATTGACTATAGTGATCCGGTGGTGACGGTGTGGAATGAGCGGCAATTAATTGGTTTTGCTCGGGCCACTTCCGACGGCATTTATCGGGCAACTATTTGGGATGTGATCGTTCATCCCGATTATCAGGGAGCGGGTTTAGGGCGTAAATTAGTAGAAACAGTCTTGGCCCATCCCCGAATAAATCGGGTGGAAAGAGTCTATTTGATGACTACTAATCAAGAAAATTTTTACCGGCGCATTGGTTTCCAAAGCAACGCCACCACGACGATGGTATTATTTAATCGTTATCCCGAGGAGTTTTCCTATCCGGCGATCGAGGTAAAGAAAAAACGATCCGTGTGAGCTTGTCCTGACTATTGTTATCGATTTGATCTAAGCTCATTTCCCCCCCCGAGACTTCGATAATGCCTTTCGCTAACTGAAATTTAAGACCGGGAGAAAGACCGAGAGCTTGAGTAAATTGTTTTACTTCTTCTGGCTTTGATTCTAAACTCAAAGGGGAAATTTCTGGCATTTGCCAGAGAGCGATTTCCCCCGGAAATTCTAGGGTAATAGTGACTTTTTTCTCGCCAAGGGCGCTCACCGATATACAAATAGAGCCACTCGTTAAGTTGGCGATCGCTGCATCGACGAGAAGGACAAGAGCGGAGGATAAACGCTGATAATCGGCAATAATAGCAATATCATCGGTCAAAGGGCTAAATTTAAGCTTAATATTGCGATTAGCTGCCTGTAAATAGGTTAAACTTGCCCAATCTTGCCAGAGTTTAGTTAAAGAAAAAATTTCTTGATCGAGAGGTATAGTACCAGACTCTAGTTTGGAGAGATTAATCATCTCATCGAGCATTGCCATCAGTTTACAGCCCGCCAGTTGCCCCTGGGCGATAAATTCCCTTTCCTCGGCCGGACTTTCACAAAGATCGGCGAGAATCAGTTGATGGAGACTGATCATACTGCTCAATGGCGATCGCAATTCGTGGGCAACCCGTCCCAAAAAACTGCTTTTGAGGTGATTAATTGCCACGGCCATCTGATAAGCGAGGCGAGTTTGCTGTAATTCCCGGTTTAAAGCGTCAATATCGTCCATATTTACAGAAAAACTGCCCCTTGTCGTAAGATATCCCATCCTTGACATTGCCAACGCGCGACGGTGGAGGGTTGTCCACTATTGATTATTCCCCATGCTGGCCTTTCTGTGGGTGCTAACACCGTCACCGAGGGAAAAGTAGTCATAATCGCTTCTGGAGTCAATAAAGGCTCTTGTCCTGACAGATTAGCACTTGTGGTCGCTAAAACACCAGTTCGACCGAGAATTTCTCGTGCGATCGCATGAGCGGGAACTCGGATACCAATCGTGCTAGGATTTTTAGGGTTAAGAACTTTTGGTACTTTTTCAGCAGCAGGTAAAACCAAAGTTAGGGAGCCGGGCCAGTATTTTTCGGTCATTTGCCGCCAAATCTCCCTTTCTTCCTGATTTCCCTTGACATAATCCCATAAATCTGCTGCTGAGGCCGCCATGAGAATTAAGGGTTTATCAAAAGTCCGTTTTTTAGCGGCAAAAATTAAGGCAGCATAGGGGGGAGAAACTGCTAAAGCGGGAACCGTATCCGTGGGAAAAGAAACCACTTGACCACTTAGGGCCGCGTGAACAATTTCGTTAAGAGAAGCAGTAGGCATTGAGAATTGATCATTTTTGGGGACTAATTTAGCCTAAAACTTTTTGGTACAATTTTAAACGGGTAGGGTTGATTCATGAATCAACCCTACCTTGAATCAACCCTACCTTGAATCAACCCTACTTGATCAGCGGGGTATCTGAAAGTTTTTAACACCTACCTACTTAGGGTTTGCTGAATAAATCTAAAAATCTTGTTGGATAAGGTTTTTAGACTTTTTTTCCCTCAAAAAGTGCCGACCATTGGAGTGATTGGGGGGAAAATTCCGGGACTTTTTCCCTGAAAATTAGGTAGTTGACCACCTGAAAATCGATAAAACCCCACACCCCACAC
>NZ_JAPZSZ010000227.1:0-5403 GCF_027532095.1 Microcystis sp. LE19-195.1E | reverse complement strand
AACTCGATTGTCTATCTTTTGGTATTAACCTGTTGATGCCTTAAGTCCTTCCCTATATGGATTTCAGATACTTTTGAGTGTAGGCGCTCTCATCGAATTTTATTTTAAGTTAATTATTTGCATAACAATTCCCGAAGAGCCGAAATTAGCTTCAAATTTGCTCATGAGTAGATTTGAGTAAGTTTAATAGAACGGCAAACTTTGAGCAGGGATGATTGAATAGGCCGCAAGCTTGTTAGAGTATTGAGAGTAATTTTGAGCGAGCGATGATACTACAGCCTTTCCTTTCTTCCGCTTGGAGTTTTAACATTTCCCTGTTAGCCTCGGCAGCTACAGCCGAAACTGCTGATAGTGCCTTAGTTTTAGCCTGCGTGCTGCTGAGTTTGACCGTTATTTATTTCGCCTGTAAACTGGGGGGGGAAATATGCGTGCGATTGAACTTGCCCCCCGTGTTAGGAGAATTAGTCGGTGGCGTGATTATCGGGGTTTCTGCCCTAAAATTACTGGTTTTTCCGGAAGGAGGGGCGGGATTCGAGGATTCTCTCCTCATTCACTTCCTACAATCCACTTCCTCCCTCACCCTGGAGCAATCTCCCGCCGTTTTTAGTGCTGCCAGTGAGGTGATTTCCGTCCTCTCGGAATTGGGGGTAATTATCCTGCTGTTCGAGATTGGTTTAGAGTCAGACTTGCAGGAATTAATTCGCGTCGGTCCGCAGGCAGCTGCTGTCGCAGTGGTAGGGGTTGCGGTTCCCTTTTTGGTGGGTACTTTGGGTTTAATCTATATCTTTCATCTGGCCACCATTCCCGCTATTTTTGCCGGGGCAGCTTTAACCGCTACCAGTATCGGCATTACCGCCAAGGTTTTAGCAGAAATAGGGCAGTTATCGGCGAAAGAAGGTCAAATTATCATCGGGGCAGCGGTTCTCGATGATATTCTCGGTATTATCGTTCTCGCTGTCGTTGCTTCTTTGGTGAAGACCGGAGAAGTGCAAATTAGCAAAGTAATTTATCTAGTTATTAGTTCTAGCGCTTTTGTAATCGGGGCGATCCTGATCGGTCGTTTTTTAAGCCCCTTTTACGTTCAATTAGTTAATAGCATGAAAACTAGGGGACAATTGCTCTTAGTTTCCCTGATTTTCGCCTTTATTCTTGCTTATATTGCCCAAGTTATCCAATTAGAAGCGATTCTCGGTTCCTTTGCTGCGGGCCTGGTCCTCGGGGAAACGGAAAAGCGATCGGAATTGGCAGAACAAGTGTTCCCGATCGCCGATTTATTTGTACCGATATTTTTCGTCTGTGTGGGGGCAAAAACCGATTTAAGTGTCCTTAATCCCGCTATTCCCACTAATCGAGAAGGATTAGTCTTGGCCGCTTTCTTAATTGTCGTCGCTATTTTGGGTAAAGTGGTGACGGGGTTAGCCGTTTTCAGTCAGGAAAAACTCAATCGCTTGGCGATCGGAGTTGGCATGATTCCCCGGGGTGAAGTGGGTTTAGTCTTTGCCGGAGTCGGGGCTGCTAGTGGCGCTTTATCCCCCGCTGCCGATGCGGCCATTATTATGATGGTGATCTTGACTACCTTTATCGCTCCGCCCCTGTTAAGGTTAGTATTTAAAGAACCTACCGCCAGCCCTCAATCAGTGAGCAGTGAGCAGTGAGTTAGGAGCTAGAGGATAGGGAGATAGGGAGATAGGGTAATTTCAACTAAAACCCCAAAACCCCAACACCCCAACAACCAATCCCTGATCACTGATCAGAAACATAGCAGACCATGCCAACGTCCCATAAGCTTGTTTTTATTGATAGTCATTCTCAGAGCATTAACGGAGCTATGGATGGCCAAAAATCGACAAAATTGTCCATTTTTACCGAAAAAAGGTAATTGATAACTGAGCAACGGGAGCATCGATCGTGAGATTTCATTGGTTATTCCTAAGCGCATTAACTTGGTTGCTGGTGGCGGCCCCTGCTTGGGCCGGCAAGCTCGTCTTTTGGCGATTCGACACCAATGAGAATCGTCTGGTGTTCACCACCGACAATCGAGTGCAACCGCGAGCGCAAATGATCACTAACCCCACCAGGATCGTGATCGATCTGCCCGGGATCAAGTTAGGGCAACCCAATATTAACCGGCCCATTGGCAATATCGTCAGAAGTGTCCGTATTGGTCAATTTGATGCGGAAACTACCCGTTTAGTGATTGAATTGGCCCCAGGCTACACCTTTGATCCTCAACAGGTAAAAATTCGCGGAATTTCGCCCACCCAATGGACAGTGGAATTGCCAGAACCCCAACCGATTAGGGAGGAAACGCAACCACCCGTCACCCCTGACCCCACACCTCCCCCCGATCGCGGTTCCACCCGTCCCACTCCCCCACCTCCAGTTAGCCAGACGGACAACAACGATGATTTTCAGGTAACTCGCAATGGTCTTTTTGTCCGTTTAGAGCAAAATGGTGATGAGCGATCAATCCGCAGTCAACGCAGCCGGGACGGCAAAAAAATCGAATTTGAATTACCCGGGGCCACTTTACCCAGTAGTCTCACCGGTCAAACTATCCCCGTCAATCGCTATGGGGTCGGCGATATTCAATTCAGTCAGACTGCCAATCAACGGGCCAAGATTTCCCTGAGCGTTAATAAGGATAGTCCCGATTGGCAAGCTCTCTATAGTCGTTTTGGTGGTTTGGTTTTACTGCCTAGGGGTGGTCTGGGTTCCGTGGATAATATCTCCTCTCCCCCCCCCACTAGCGCCACTAATCCCAATCCCCGTCCCAATAATCCCCCCGCGAAAACTGCCAATAATCCCCCTTCGAGCAATCGTTTGGCCACGATCTCCTCGATCGATCTGACGGGTAATAACGATCGCCTGTTAATTCGTGCGGATTTACCCCTAAAAGCTAACGGCATTGTTAACCGGGATGGGGTCTATGAACTACGCATCGAAAATGCTAAGTTAGCCGAGTCTTTTCGCGGTCCGCGCTTCGGCCGCTCTAGTCCCATCTATCAATTGCGCGTACGTCAGGAAAGTGTCAATAAGGTGCTGATTTTGGTACAGACCGCGGCAGGATTTCAATTCGGTCGCCTCAATCAGTCGGACGGTCAAACCCTAGCCCTAGAATTGCTTTCCTCCCGCAATTCTAGCCCCGTTTCTCAGGTTCCTGACTCCACCACTATACCTGTCCCTTTACCCCCAGATACGGGGCAATTTAACCCACCTCCGCGCCCTTCTAACCCCACTCCTAATCCCCCCCGACAAGGCAATAGCCGCTTTCTGGTGGTGATCGATCCGGGCCATGGTGGTAAGGATCCGGGGGCGATCGGAATTGGTGGCCTTCAGGAAAAAAACGTAATTCTGCCCATTTCCCTAGAAGTTACCCGCATCCTGCAACAACAGGGCATCGATGTGCGTCTAACTAGAGATAGCGACTTTTTTGTCACCCTGCAAGGGCGCACGGATCTGGCTAACCGGATTGATGCCGATCTATTTGTCAGTATCCACGCTAACTCTATGGGGAAAGCACGACCGGATGTCAACGGATTGGAAGTTTATTACTTCGGTGATCGCCGTTTGTCGGACACCATCCATCGCAATATTGTCCGCAGTGTCGATATGCGCGATCGGGGGGTGCGTCGGGCCCGTTTCTATGTGCTGAGAACCTCCAGAATGCCCTCTACCCTCGTGGAAGTGGGTTTCGTTACCGGCGCTGAGGATGCTGCTAAATTAGCCAATGTCAACTTTCAACGACAAATGGCGGCGGCGATCGCAAGGGGGATTATTGAATATATTCAACGAAATCTCCGTTAATGATTAAATGATTGGAGCATTAGTTTACTGATCAAAAAATCCGTGTTTTAATATCATCAAATAAAGCTACTTTAGATCAGCGTTTTCCTCGATATCTATGAGAGAATCACAATTTAGTCCGATTGGTGTGTTTGATAGTGGTGTGGGTGGACTGACCGTTTTAAGGGAGTTGTATCGACAACTGCCCCAAGAATCGATTCTCTATTTCGCTGATACCGCTAGACTTCCCTACGGAACCCGTTCTAAAGGGGAAATTATCGAATTTGTCCGGGAAATTCTCACTTGGATGAGCGAGCGCCGGGTGAAAATGGTGATTATGGCCTGTAATACCAGTTCCGCCTTGGCTTTAGAAGAAGTACAGGCCGAATTTAAAGATTTACCAATTTTGGGGGTAATTTTACCCGGGGCAAAAACTGCCGTGCAAAAAGGAAAGCGCATTGGGGTGATTTCTACTCCCGCTACGGCTAAAAGTAATGCCTATAAACAAGCGATTCAAGAAATCGATCCTACTGCCCAAGTTTGGCAAATTCCCTGTCCTGAATTTGTCCCTTTGATCGAGGCTAACCGCATTTTTGACCCCTACACCACGCAGGTGGCTAGGGAATATCTTCAGCCTTTACTAGCAGAAAATATTGATACTCTGGTCTATGGTTGTACCCATTATCGCCATCTTTCCCCGGTTTTACGTCGTCTTTTACCTAGTTCCGTGCGGTTGGTAGATCCCGCCGCTTCCGTTGTCCGATCGGCGGAAAAAGAACTAGAATTATTAGGTCTAAAAAATCCCGAAACACCTCTACCTACTAACTTCGCAGTTAGCGGTGATCCTGACACTTTTGCTCGTTTATCTCGTCAATGGCTCGGTTTTTCTCCCAGGGTAGAAAAGGTTTATCTGCAATGTCGGGTGAAGACCCTCGGTTTTACCGATGGGATGAAACAAAGGCCAGTTTGACTCTCCCCCGCTAACCGCTCGCGCGGTGTAGCGGGGGATTCTCGGTTCTTAGGCTTTTAACTAGATCGACCTGGTTTAACCGGTCGATCCCCGTCAAATCGCCTCCGCAAGCGTTTTCTAACACGGTCAGTCCGACCGCATTTTTTCCTCGGTTCTCGATTACCTTCGCTGATGCCGTATCTCTTGGTTCAATGTGGCCGCAAGAATCACACCGGTGAACTCTTTCCGATAATGCTTTTTTGCCAGTAATCGCGCCACAATTCGGACAGTCCTGGGAAGTTCCGTTTTTATCGACCTTAAGATAATATTTTCCCCGTTTCCAAGCGACAAAGGGTAGTATATCGTTAATAAAACTACCGATGCCCGAATCTAGAGATTGTTTTCTAACGATACCTCTAGACCAGGAAACGAAGTTAATATCCTCAACAAAGATATTATCAGCAAAATCGCAAAGATAATGAGCTAGTTTATAGTGCCAATCTCTACGAGTATTAGACACTTTTTCGTGTAATCTTGCTATCTTCTCCTGAAGTTTTAACCAATTGTTTGAGCCTTTGACTTGATGTTTCAAGCGTCTTTGTAGCAATTTAAGCTTACTCTGTACTTTCAACAAAAATCGAGGGGCTTTGATTAAATCTCCCCGTGAA